>QHMQ01000132.1 GCA_003217835.1 Verrucomicrobiota bacterium | reverse complement strand
CGATGGCGCGCAACGCCCAATCGATGATGTACCAAAACGTGGCAGTTGTACCAATGACAAGCGCAAAATCACAAGCGCCTTCGTCCAGAAAATTTTCGACTCGTTGAATTTCCCCGAGAGGCAGTTGCTCGCCAAACCAAACCACGCTCGGTCGCATGAGCCCGTCGCACTCGGGACATCTCGGCAGCCCGCCCACCTCTTTATCGCGCTCGTTGCGACTACTGAGGTCACAGTAAGAACAACGGGTGATGAAGATGACGCCATGAATCTGGACAATCTTTTCTCTGGCCAGCGTGTTCCCTTCCCACTCGGCTCGCGCGTGGAGGTCATCCACGTTTTGCGTAACGAGCAGAAACTCCCGTGCATACGCCGCCAACTTCACAATCGCCTGATGCGCCGGGTTCGGTTCGCTCTTGCGAATACGCTCACGCCGTTCGCGATACCATTCCCACACTAATTTTGGATCGTTCTGGAATGCGGTCGGCGTTGCCAGTTTGGCCGGATCGAGATTTCGCCAGTAGCCGTCCTTCCCACGAAATGTCGGGATTCCGCTTTCGGCGGAGACGCCCGCGCCTGTGATTACCAGAACTCGCATAATTCAAGCATAGACAGCCAGGTAGATCGAGGAGTCCCTTGCTCGATGTTCCAAGGCGGCAAAGCCGCATTTGTTTGGCATCGCCCGCGGAGCGGTCGATCCACCTACTCCCAGCCGATCTGGCGACCTTTGTTTTGTTCTTCAAGCCAGCTCATCAGCGGCTTGAAGTAATCCATCATCGCGCGGGTGGAGATATCTTCGCCGGTCGCTTCCTTTAAAACTTTCCGCCAATCTTCCGTGCCTCCTTTTTTCAAAATGTTGTTCAGCCACGTACCGACTTCTTTGTTGTCAGCATAATTACAAGATTGGGGCGGTTGATGCAGGATTTTGCGCGCGATGTAATCGTGCAACTGAAACTTAAACACTGTCGCAAACGCATAATTATAGTAACAAGCGGGAGCATCGTTGATGTGCGTTTTGGTCGCTGCATCGCAGAATTTCTCGCCGCGCGGTGACGGGGGCTCGACCCCTTGCATGTCGCCCACGTATTTCCACCAGCGCGCGTTCCATTGATCGGGCGGCAGATTTTTCGCGTAAATGTCCGCTTCCCAATGCGGCATCACACCGCACGCGAAATAAATGAATGGAACCGAGCGCGCCAGCGCGTCATCCAAAAGGAACGCGGTCTTATCCGGTTTAAAGTCGGCTGGCAATATTTCTCGCGATTGCAAATACGGTACCTGACTCGAGGCAAGCGCAATCAACTCGCCAACGCCTTCATGAAACCCGGGCGCAGCGCCGATCCGGAGCAAATAAGGAACTTCCGGACGGGTGTAGGCTTTGAAATAATATCCGTGACCGAGCTCGTGATGCGCGGTGAAAAACCAGCGCGCGTTTGGCTCAATGCTTTGGAGCGAACGGATGTCGTTCTCAAGATCGACATGCCAACAGGAGGCGTGCGTGTTCTTTTTGCGTTTCGAATCCAGTGGCAACGGAAACAAATCCGATTTTTGCCAAAAACTTTCCGGTAACGGCGAAAATCCAAGCCCGGTATAGAATTGCTCAGCCGTCTTGATGATCCATTCGGGCTTTCGACCTTCGAAGTATTTATCGATATTAGCGGCCTCGACCAGTCCTTCCCATTCCTGGCTCCAGCGATTGTTGATCCAGTGCGCCGGAATTTTCTTTGGGACCGGCTGATGATATTTCTCGGCCAGCTTGTATTTCGCCCAGGTGTGCAACTGCAAATAAAGCGGACGGAGCGTCGCCATCCAATCGTCCAGCATCTTGAGCATCTCGTCGGTTGTCATCCCATAAGCAGCGACCTCGAGCGAAAAGTAATCGGGATACTTCATCTCCTTGGCCACACCGTTCCGCAGATCGCGCAGGGTCACGAGGTTGTCTTTGAGTTTGGGCCCGATTTCTTTTGACGCTTCCCAAACCGCTTTGCGTTCGTTGAGATCGCTACTCTTCTCGAGCTTATTGTCGATTTCATTCGCCGTGATCTTCTGACCGTTCAGTTTGAATTCGAAACTGTTGAGGATCGACGACTGTTTCGTTTCGGCTTGCACGCGCTTTGAGACAAGATCGGGATTTGTCATCGGCCCTTCCGCGGCGTTTAAGAGAAGTTGTTTCAATTCCCGAACCGTAAGCTCGCTTAGTTCTTTCTGATGCGTGAGCAGCTCGCGTGCCTCGCTAATGATTGCCGGGTTGCCATTAAACGCCGCGTAGGCCTTACCTGTCGCTTCCGCCGCGGCATCGTGTTCCGGCGTCACATCTGTAACCGCCTGCCATTGCGCTTCGCTGTTTACGCGATAAAGCGCCTGGTAACCGGCATTAGCAAGTTTCAGAAATCGATCAGCGCGCTCTTGAATCGGTGAGGCGGCGAACGTGAGAGATGGAAGCAAGACCAAAAGCGAGAAAAATGTAGTGCGCTGCATGGGCGCAGCCTAACCGCATCCGCGCGAAGTTGTGAAGCGTGAAGAGCGCGTTAGCTTCGTGCATGCGCAGAATCATTAAGTCGGACCAGCGACCCTTTGAGATCAAGCCCCAACAGGAATCGGTCTGGATTTGTATGTGCGGTCTTTCCAAAAACCAGCCGTTTTGCGACGGCTCGCACAAGACCACGCGCGAAGAGGAAGAGGGCAAAACTTACGAGTACGACGCCGAAGGACATCGTCGCGAAGTGTAAAGTGCGCCTTTGACCCTGCGAATCCGCATTCTGCCTCCTCTATCAACTTAAAGCCATTTTTCAATCCGCGGCCAGGCCTGACTAAGGACGTGTGCACCGCGTCGTGCGAAGCACGCCATTGCGGTTCTTCCAATCCGGAAAATTACCGCCACCAGGATTACGAATAGCGAATTAGTTAATAGGGACACGGAGATGAGTTAATTCGAGCGCTTTGGCGGATGCTTCCAACGAACGCACCGTCAGAGCGGCCCGTTTTGGAACTTAGATGAAATCAGAAACTGCATTGCTGACAGAAACTGCCCTAATTACAGGATCCAGCAGCGGCATTGGATTCCATCTGGCAATGGAATTCGCCAGACGCAGACATGCCCTGGTGCTCATCGCTCCGGTCGCATCAGAGCTTCAGAAGATTGCTTCTGAACTGAAAACTGTCGGGGCCTTGTTCGTGAGGACAATCGCGAAAGATCTGGAAAAACCCGAAGCGCCACAGGAAATTTTTGATGAATTGTCGTCCGATCGTATCTACATCGATATCCTCGTTAACAACGCCGGATTCGGCCATAGAGGAAAATTTTGGGAAATCCCGATCGAACACGAAATATCGGTGTTGCGGCTGAACATCGAAGCGGTCTTGCGCCTCACGAAGCTGTTCTTGCCACCGATGCTGCAACGTCGCCAGGGCCGTATTCTGAACGTGGCGTCAGTCGCTGGCTTCGAGCCCGGTCCGTTATTCGCCGTTTATCACGCCTCAAAGGCATTTGTTCTATCGCTCACCGAAGCACTCGCAACGGAATTGGAGGGCACGGGTGTGACTGCTACCGCCCTTTGTCCAGGGCCAACCGATACCGATTTCTTCCAGAAGTCCGGCATGCTGCACGCACGCATGTTCCAAAAGGCAAATCTAATGGCGCCGCAGGACGTGGCAAAAGCCGGGTATGAAGGATTAATGGCTGGCGAACGGGTCGTCGTTCCTGGTGTAGCCAACAAAATAATTGTGTTTTCACGGCGTCTGCTGCCGGAAGCGACCTTGGCAAAGATGACTGGGAAACTGTACGTCGATACATCAGACGGGACGCGGGAGCGCGGAGATAAAGAACTCCAAGCGGCGCAAAGAGGTTGAAAGTTGTCGTTTTTCCACCGCGCGGGTCAAGTCGAAACAAATGCGAAACCGTAAAGCCGAAAGCGATTAGACGCTGAGCAAATGGATTGCGCCTAGATTTCGTGAGGTTTCTTGTCATCGCGTAATCCTTCATGTGTGCCCTTCCGAATACCAGCCGTTCTGCGACGGCTCGCGCAAGACCACGCGCGAAGAGGAAGAGGGCAAAACTTACGAGTACGATGCGGAGGGACATCGACACGAAATCTGAGGGTCGACATCTGCAAGATCGACGTTATAGTATTTAGCAATGAGCGCTGACCTCCTTTGTTGGA
>QHMQ01000131.1 GCA_003217835.1 Verrucomicrobiota bacterium | reverse complement strand
AGTCTGCCAATCGAAACATGGATACGCTTCTTTGTATGGCTCGCGATCGGCCTTTGTATTTATTTCCTCTACGGAATACGACACAGTAAATTGCGCCACGGCATCGACGTTGGTCCAACCGAAGATATTCCGCCGCCACTCATTAAGACGTAAAAAATGCCTGGCTCTGTCCGCCGGACTCCTCGTGCGGAGAGGGGATCTTCAGCTCTTTTGCTTTAGATGCTTGGCGAGGAAAGCTTCTGTCGCCTCGTAAAATGCAAACCGGTTCTCCTCGTTGTTAAAACCGTGGCCTTCGTTTTCTTTGACCATGTATTCCACATCGACGCCGCGTTTGCGAAGGCTTTCAACGATTTGATCTGATTCCGCTTTGTTGACGCGAGGATCCTGCGCGCCTTGGGCAACAAAAAGCGGCGTTTTGATTTTGTCCGCATTCAATGCCGGTGACATAGCTGTGAACAAATCTTTGTCCTTCTCAGGATCACCAACCATCTCGTACATCTGATCAAGAAACGGTTTCCAATAGGGTGGGATCGTCTTCATGAAGGTAAACAAATTCGAGATGCCCACATAATCGACTGCAGCTGCGAAGAGATCGGGCGTGTAGGTGACTCCGGCCAGCGTCGCGTAACCGCCATAACTCCCGCCATAAATCGCAACGCGCTTAGGATCGGCAATGCCTTGTTTGATCAGCCACTGGACACCGTCAGTGAGATCGTCTTGCATCGTTTTGCCCCATTGCNGGTCGAGCCACGAAAATTTACTTGCAGCACTGCGTAACCGCGGTTCGCAAGAAACTGCACTTCCGGATCGTAACCCCACTCGTCACGCGCCCACGGGCCGCCATGCGGAATCATCACTGTGGGGAGATTCTTCGGATCGGGCTCGAGCGGCAGCGTGAGGTAACCGTGGATAATCAAGCCGTCGCGGCTTTTGTATTCTATCGGCTTCATCGGCGCGAGTTGATCTTCCTTCAGCCACGGTGCCACATCGACAAGCTTGGTTAGCTCCTTCGTTTTCGCGTCGAAGAGATAGCGCGATCCAGGCGTCCGATCGCTCGTTGCTGCGACGACGAACTTGTTCTCCTCGTGATCGTTGCCGACTAGATCGATCAGGAAGCTTCTGCTCGATCGTTGAGTACATTTTCTCGGTTTGCGGATCGAGGTATTTCCGCTCCTCATGCCAGGTCGTGTACTCCGCGTAAGTTAGGACCTTCCGTTTCTTCGAAAACGCAAGCCCATCGACGTCGACCTCTGGATTTTCGTAAATCGTGTCCGTTTCCTTGGCTGTCGCCGGGTCGATCTTTACAATTGCAACCTTGTCCCGACCGATGTTTGAGGTGGCGTAGATTTCCTTGTTGTCGAAGGTGTAAAACTCCGGGGTCAAGCGTTCGCGGAAATTTGTGCTCAAAACTTTCTTGAATGGCGCCTTTTCGTCCGGCCGCGTGAGCAGTGTTGCATTCACGCCATCGGATTCCGTCGCGGCAAGAATCCGGCCTTTGTGATCGGTCACCCAATGATCCACGTGTCCGGGGTTTTTCGCGATCATCTTCATCTCGCCGGTCGCCACGTTTAATCGATAAGCATCGAAGACCTCGGCGTTCCGCTTGTTCATCATCATCACGATTTCGTTCTCGGAAATATCTTCGAGATCGTCGACGAGCTCCGCTCGCACCTTTGGAAATGGGGTCAGGTCTTTCACTTCACCACTTTTCAAATCGATGCGGAGAAGATGGAAATTCTCGTCGCCCTTTTTGTCCTGTGCGTAAACAACGAACTGGTTTCCCTTCCAAAAGTACTCGCGAATATCGCGCTCCTTATCAGACGTGATCCGTTTAGCCTCGCCGCCTGCGGTGGGTCGAACGAAAATGTTCATGCGCGTTTCCCATGGCGCAAGATAGGAGAGCGTGTTCCCGTTGGGCGAAAGCAGATAACTGCTGCTTAGCGGATTTTTGAAAAAATCACGGAGCGGAATTTTTGGTGGCGGCTCGGCAGCAGCTATCAGCCCGGGCATAAGAAAAGCAAAGACCGCGAGACAGTGCATGCCCGCACGTTGGTGAATGGCAGAGATGAAGTCAACACGTCCCAGCGAGTTGATACATCGCATTTACGGTTGGCTGGGATAACCCGGATACGCCAAGACAGTCTCCGGTCCCAGCCAAACGCGAAGCCCTCAAATATCAGTCACGCGGCTTTCGCGTGAGATGCTTTGTCATCCACCTCCAACCACTCGAACAAGGTCGTTTTCGCCGGATCAAGGCCGAGCGGCTTCACCTGCTCGGCAAACCAATCGCGTCGTTCCGGATCATCGTGAGGCCGGGTCGCTATGACCTCATCGCCCCAGCGCTTGATTTCTTCCTGCGTTTTCTTTTCGCCGTTTCGGTGAAGCCATTCAACCATTTCTTGATCGCTCGCGCCCTGCTCGATCTGCGCCTTGAAATCGTCGCCTTTCACACCTTTGAAGCCAAAGAGCATATTATCCAGCGGACAATCGAAATGATATTCCCAGATATTGCCGGCTACGAGAGCGCGGCATTTGTCGATCGTGCGTCCAAGAATCGCGTAGCCACCAACCCGAATGCGCGGACTGCGCGGCGCTTCCCTCGTTAAATCTTTGCCAGTCACTTTTTTGTTCATACTTCATGAATCGCCCAGGCCAAATGGATCGGTCGTAACTGCAAGCAAATTCAGAAAACGCGAAATGATTCCGTCATGCACACCCGTTGTATGGCAGAAACAAAAGTAGGCCCGACGGTTAGCGCTTTGATCGGCGATCTATGACCGCAGCATCTTTCGTTTTATGTTTGGAGCCTGTGATTGCGGCGAAATGGATATGTCGATCTTTGCTCGGACTGGCATGTGTTGCGCAGCTTCACGGTGAACCAGCGCGCGTCGCAATGCCGCCAGCCGGAAAACTTTATCACGGATTCTATTGGGGCGGGGTCGGGACCGATAAGCACGATCCGACCGAACACGATGTCACGCCGGAAGATGTTGCACGACACGAGCAAGCGGTCGGCGAACGGACCGCCTGGATTTATTTCTCAAATAATTGGTTTGAATCTCGAAAATTCCCAGTCGCGATGTGTAGCTGGATCCGCGATCTCAAGAAAATTCCATATGTCCGTTTGATGTTGCGTTCCACTGTCGATCAAAAGCATTCAGAGAAGGCCTTTTCTCTTCAGAAAATTATTGCCGGGAATTTCGATGTCGATCTTCGCGCCTGGGCGTCCGACGCAAAGAGTTTTGGATCGCCTATCTTGATCGAGTGGGGCACGGAGCCAAACGGGAACTGGTTCAGCTGGAATGGTAAATGGAATGGCGGCGCGAAGGAAGGGCCGGCGCGCTACATCGCCGCTTACCGACACATTGTCGATCTTATGCGCACTGAGGGTGCCGATAATTTGATCTGGGTGTGGCATGTGAATTGGCTGGATGAGCCGGAGCGAAAATGGAATGCCTTCGAGAATTATTTCCCGGGCGAAAATTATTGCGATTGGGTCGGGCTCAGTGCCTACGGACCAACAACGCCGACAACTCGCGATGGAACGGAAAGTTTTCGATTCAAAATGCGGGAAGCTTACCCGCGCCTTACGAAAATTGCTCCGGGCAAGCCAATCATAATCGCTGAATTCGGTTGCGATTTACATAATCGACATGTCGATGCAGCGAGCTGGGCAAAATCTGCACTCGAAGATTTATTCTCAAATCGATGGCCTACGATCATTGGGTTCTGCTGGTGGAACGAAGGCTGGCAAAATGACGACCGCAAAAAACACGACACAGATATGATTGTCCTGCACGATGTCGATCTTACCGGCGTTTTCCGAGACGAGTTCGCGCGGCACGGCGATAAAATTCAGGAGAGTGCGATCATTTCGCCGCGATAGAGTAGCGCAAGCGTCCCGCTTACGATTGTTTCGATTTCGCACGCCGGAGGCATGCGCTACATTTCGTTATGGTCAATATATCGGTCAAATACACTGGCGATTTGCATTGCGACGCTGTGCATGGTCCGTCGAAGTCAAAGCTCGCGACCGATGCGCCAACCGACAACAAAGGAAAAGGCGAAGCGTTTTCACCAACCGATCTCGTTGCCACCGCCCTCGCCACCTGCATGAGCACGACGATGGGAATTAAAGCGCAGGAGCTTGGTGTCGATTTGCGGGGAATGACCGTGTCAGTGCAAAAAGAGATGTCGAAGGACGCGCCGCGTCGGATCATCGGGTTACCATCCGAGGTTCACATCCCGTTGCCGAAGGATCATCCGCAGCGAACAGTTTTGGAACAAACCGCCCTCAATTGTCCGGTGCATAAGAGTCTTCCGCCCGAAATTAATCGCCCCACGAAATTTTATTGGGAAGGTTGATGCCGTCGTTGTCAGCGACTGGTTTTCCAAAAATCTCGATATGCGAATTCGGAAAGCAGCGAAGAGCGACATTTCCAATTTGCTTCCGTTGATGCGCGAGCTGGCGGAGTTTGAAAAATACGCCAACGACTTCGCTGTAACCGAGGAGCTGCTGCGCGAACAGGGATTCCGCCGTTCGCCACCCGATTTTCACTGTCTCATCGCTGAAGAGGGTCGCGACTCAGTTGGGTTCCTCGTTTATTACTTTGTCCCCTTCACGTATCGAGCGAAGCCGAATCTAATCGTTAAGGAACTCTATATTGCTGACGGCTACCGCAGCAGGGGTGTTGGTAAACTCCTGATGAAAGCTGTTACGAAAGAGGCCGCGCAGGCGGATTGCGGCATGATCAAGTGGTATGTCGCAAAATGGAATGAGCGCGGCGTCCAGTTTTACGAGCGGCTCGGTGCGACGATCGATCCGAATTGGCACGAATTCCAAATGTCTGAAAAAGTATTTCGGGATTTGGCCGCATCTTAGTTTCACCGGTCATCCCGTATTTCGGCTACGGCGGCAGGCAGGGTGGCCGCCCGCCGAGTCAGACTGAGAGCCTAACTTCCGTACAACCATTTCAGGTAATCTCTTACGCCCTCTTCGAGCGGAAATTGCGGCCCGTAACCAAGCGTGCTGCGAACCTTATCTAAATCCGCCTCGGTGAAATTTTGATAATGCGCGTGGGGATTGTCGATGTAATCGGGCGGCAACTTTGTGCCGAGGTATGTGTTTAGAATGTCGACAAGTTCGTTAAACGAGCGTGCCTGTCCGCAGCCGAGATTGTAGATTCCGCTCTCCTTCGCCTCGAGCGCGAGAATGCTTCCGTCGACGATGTCCTTCACGTAAACGAAATCGCGCTTCTGCTCGCCGTGTTTGAAAATGCGCGGGCGCTGCCCGGTTTTCATCTGCTGCGCGAGATGATAAACCATGCTCGCGGGTCGGCCCTTGTGTGCTTCGCGCGGTCCATAAACGTTGAAGTAACGCAGGCCGATGATGATCCAATCGGGGGACTCAGCGGCGGCGCGAATGGCTATGTTGTCTATGATCACTTTGGAGAATGCGTAAATGTTCGCAGGCGCGGCGCCATTTGATTCCACGCTGGCCCCGGTAGCCGGGCCATAGGTTGCTGCCGACGATGCATAAATAATTCGCGTCTTGCCCGGGCGCGCAAAGTTCAAAATGCGCCGGAAGCTTTCCACATTGTCATGCACCTGGAGGAATTGATCGTGCAACGTTGTATCTGTGATCGACGCAAGATGAAGAATTGCATCGAAGCTTTCGTTG
>QHMQ01000130.1 GCA_003217835.1 Verrucomicrobiota bacterium | reverse complement strand
ATTTCTCAAGGTCGAAGAACACCGGCTCCGCCTGAAACACCAAGCCGGTCATGGCGGCCGTGAAATTTGTACGCACCGTGCCGATCTTGTCGACGTTTTGTTACGATACGTCTTCGAAGCGGCGTCTACCGCTACGCGCCCCGAAGAAGCGTCTGGCGGTCCGCTGGCATTGATTGCCCTGGGCGGATACGGCCGAGGCGAGCTGAATCCGTTTAGCGATATCGACGTCATGCTGCTGCACCGGCAAGGGGCAAGGAAAATTTCGCCTCATATCGAGGAAATGGTGGAGCAAGTTCTCTATTTGCTCTGGGACAGCGGTTTCAAGGTTGGACATTCGACCCGCTCGATCAAAGAAGCGATCTCGCAGGCTAATCGCGATATGCTAACAAAAACCGCGATGCTTGAGGCGCGTTTCCTGACAGGCGATGTAGAGCTGGCGCGAGAATTTCGGGAGCAGTTTCGTTCCAAGTGCGTGCAAGGGCACGAACGGGAATACGTCGAAATGCGGATGCAAGATCAAGTCGCACGGCACAAGAAATTCGGCGACAGCGTCTATCTCCAGGAACCGCACGTGAAGAGCGGATGTGGCGGACTGCGCGATTACCAAAATCTTCTTTGGATGACGTATTTCAAAGAGGGTTCATTGAGCACGAACCAACTTGTTGGCAAAGACTGGCTGAGCGAAACCGACCAACGGCGAATCGAGAGGGCCTACGATTTTCTTCTTCGCTTGCGTACGGATTTGCACTATGCCACCGGACGCGCCACCGACATTCTGCATCTCAATTTGCAGGAACAAATCGCTCAACGACTAAACTATTCTCTTGGCAACGGTCAGCTCCGGAGCGAGGCGCTTATGCGAGATTACTTCGAGCACACGCGAAACATCTTCCGTGTGACCGAACGTATTACCGCACAATTCGCAAGCGGCCATGTCACGAGCAGGACCCGTTCTCTTTTCAGTTTTCTTCCATTAATACGACCGGACAAAACCCCGGTTGGCGGACCGTTCTTTATTCGCAATAAACAGCTGCATCCGGATCGACGCGATCTTTTCCGGAAAGATCCGGAGCAGATGATGCGAGCGTTTCAACTCATCCAAGAATACGTCCTGGATCTAAGTCCGGAGGCGGCGGATTTGGTGAGCCGAAGCCTCGAACAAGTCACCCGGACGTATCAATACGCGCGGGGGCCACGCGAAATCTTCACGGCGATTCTGTCGCGGAAGGGTGAAGTGGGCCGCGTCCTTCGAGCGATGCATCGCGTCGATTTCCTAGGACGATACATTCCCGAATTCGGCCAGCTGACCTGTCTGGTCCAACACGAGTTTCTGCATCGTTACACGGCCGACGAACACACGCTCGTCTGCATCGACAAGCTCGATGCCGTTGTAAAAACGGATGATCCGAAGCTGCTGGCCTATCGCAAAATTTTCGAGCAGCTCGACGATCCCTTTGTTCTCTATCTCGCGTTACTCTTGCACGACACTGGTAAAGCAGTTGGAGCGCGGCCACACTCCGAAGCCAGCGCGCTTTTCGCCCAACGCGTCGCCACTCGGCTGCAGTTATCATCCGAGCAGCGTAAGTCTCTGATCCTGCTAGTCGACCATCACCTCACACTCTCCAAGATCGCGCAACAGAGAAATCTTGATGACCCTGCCACGGTGGCAGAGCTGGCCAAAATCGTGAAGCACCAAAACAATTTAGACGCTTTGATGCTGCTCACTTTGGCTGACGGCCAGGGCACAAGCGCAGAGGCATGGTCCGATTGGAAAGAATCGCTTGTCTGGGAATTGTTTCACGAGACCTCCCGCTACCTGGCCGATCAGAAAGCTTATTACGAACAAACAAAAATCGTGCGCGAGAGCTTGCAGGTTTCGGTGGCTGCAGCTCTTCCCCCTGATTATGCCGACGAAATTGAGGCGCATTTTGATTTTATGCCGGACAATTATTTTCGCGGCTGCGATGTGCCAGAAATCGTTGAGCATCTCAAACTGTTGCGCTCGTTTTTTGAGAACGTCTCCAGCCAAGGAGAACAGCCACTGGCGCCAACCATCAAATGGAAAGCTTTCACAGAGCAAAGCCACAGCCTCGTTAGTTTTTGGACCTGGGACCATGAGCAGTTGCTGGCCAGAATTGCCGGATCGTTTTCGGTCGTGCCGATCAATATCCTGAGCGCGGACGTTTTCCCGCGGGGAGACAACGTTGTTCTGAGCGTTTTTCGCGTGTGCAATACGAAGGCGCACGCCGTCACCGACCCACGCGAATTCGCGCTGGTCGAACAAACTTTGCGTCGCGCCCTCGAGGATGAGAATTTCGATTTTCTTCCGTTAATCGAAAGAGCGAAACGTCAGAGCCGCCTCCGCCTTGCGCCAGGAATCGAATTTCCCACTCACATCGACATGGATAATAAAACGCATCCGATGTATACATTGATCGAGATTCAGGCTCCAGACCGCCTCGGGCTGCTTTACGATATTCTCGCCGCCCTTGACCGCGAGAGCGTTTCAATCGCGCTTTCGCGTATTAACACGCAGGATGGCGCGGCGATGGACACTTTGTATGTCGTGGATCGCTCCACCCACACCAAGGTTACCGATTCGCACCGCATTACTGCGATCCAGCAACATCTTCAACGGACAATTCTTGGTGGAGGCGCCCCGAACTCAAAGTAAGAAAAGAGCCGGTTCGCCTCGCAATTTGTTGTTCATTTTTCGCATTTTTATGAACGCGCTTATTCTCGCAGCAGGCTATGCCACGCGCCTTTATCCGCTAACGCTCGACAAGGCCAAGCCGCTGCTCCCCGTCGGAGGCAAACCGATCATCGAGTGGGTCGTAGACAAGCTTATCGATGTTCCGGATCTGGAGACGGTTTATATCGTGACGAATGACAAATTCGCGAATGACTTCCAAGCCTGGGCCGAGCGCTACCAAAGTCGACAGCCCAAACTGAAATTCAAAATCATCAATGACGGCTCCAAAAGCGACGACGACAAGCTTGGCGCGATTGGAGATATCAATTTCGTCGTAACCCGGCAGAATCTGACTGAAAGCGATTTGTTGATTGTCGCGGGCGACAATCTGTTTAGTGAATCGCTGGCCGGTTTTGTTGGCTGCGCAAAAAAGGCGGACGCTACCGTGGCTGTTTATGACGTTGGCGATGCTGAGGCGATTAAGAAGTACGGTAATATCGCAATCGACGCGGACGGAATCATCACCCATTTTGAGGAAAAACCAGAGAAACCTCGAAGCACCCTGGCCGCAATCGCCCTCTATTATTATTCACCGAAAGTGCTTTCCCTTTTTACAACCTATCTCGCTGCCGGCAATAACCCAGATCAGCCGGGTCGTTTTGTGCAATGGCTCTACGGGCGCACGCCCGTGAAAACGTTCCAGCTTAGAGGCAAATGGCTCGACATTGGAAGCAAAGAGACGCTGAAAGAAGCCGACGAAATGTTTCGAAAGGTCGCCCCTTAAAAACAGTGGAGAGCAGCCGTCCACCACCGCACGGATTCGCAGCGGCGAATTGGGCATGCTGGAACGTTATCGATCCTACTTCAGGCGGCCTTCATCAAATTCGATCAGATCGAAATACGTTCGAATATCGTTGCGACCTTCGCCTCCCGCTTCTTTAAGAAAATGGAGAAAGCGCGCCTTTTTTGCAGCGGTGTCCGGATGTCGAGAAATCATCGCCTCATTCCACTGTTCGATTGACTCGGGCGAATGTCTCGCTCCGTTTTCCTGTACCCAGTGTAAAATTGCACCGTCGTCATCCAGGCTATTGGCGACGTCTTCAAATGCATTGCCGTTCAGCTTTAGAAACGCGAGCAAATGCTTATCAAAACCAACAGTTTTGTAATTGTAACCGTTGAGCAGACTTTTCCGGTGAAGCCTCGCCTTGTCGATCAAACGTGGCAGATGCACGTACCCGCCAAGTTTATCGTAGGGACTGCGTGGATGCAGTCTTTGCATCGAGCGAAGGGCTAAGTCGCGGGCAAGGGCTGGGGCGTGGCGCCCGAAATGTCAGGCTCCGCTGTACTCGCAGCCGCCGGTTCTCGTTCCGGCAACAATTCCCCCTGCATCAGACCAGCCTGACCGATGACGAGCTGACCGGAAAAGATCCCGCCTTTCTCCACTGTGATCGCCTTGGCCGTGACATTTCCCTCGAGTGAGCCCCTTTTTTGAATGGTAACAATTGTTTGGGCAATGATTTCACCCGACATCGCTCCCTTGATTTCGATGCTTGACTTTACGTTCGACGATTACATGTCTGGCGGTAAGACGGCCAGGAATTCTTCCTGAGAAATTTATCGTCGCAGTGCCATCACACTGCAGATTACCGCGCAGCTTGCCCTCAATTAAAGCCGATCTGCAAATCACGCTAGAGCTGCTCAAATCTCCTTTAGCCATGAGATGCACGTCGCCGCGTGTTCGAATTGTTCGGCTGAAACCGCTGCTGATCTTGTAATCGCGCAGATCAATATGGGCGCTGCATCCGGGACAAATCGTCGAAGTAGCCGAACCGCTAACTTGTTGTTTTCGCTGGCATTCAAAACACTCGACTACCAAGCTCCGTTGCCGCTTCCAAAAATCCTCAAATTTGTGACGGATCGAGGAATTGTCTGGGGCGGGCGTCTCTTCTTTTACGCTTAGCTTCAGAGCAGCTTTCGGGGCAAATGGAGAAAAGTAACGGCCGCATTGGCGGCACATTGAGCTTTTGGCCGCACTATATTCCATCTGCTTAAAGCCACAGTGTGGACATTCCACACTGACTTTAGCAGGCGACGGATTGGCCACTGCAGTGTTAAGCGAAAACCCTTCTTATCCGCGTCCCCCGAAGGCGGCCTTAACCGGCTCTTGCCGGACAATTTCCGGACGAACTGGCGCCGACTTAGCCGGGATCGTTCCACTGGTGACTTCCGATTTGCCGATAAAAGTGGCTCCCTCTTCTATGACGAGACGTGCCGCTTTCAAGTCTCCTTGCAGTGTGCATTTCGATTTCAGTTCGCAGCGCTCGGCCACCGTGATATTCCCATGCACCTTGCCGTACACCGTGATCGATTTGGTTTTAACCTCGCCACGAATGTCAGCGTTCTCACCAATTGTCAGCACGCCATCTGAATTGATTTCCCCTTCGACTTTCCCGTCGATGAGAAGTTCCTTCTGGAACTTGATCGAGCCTTTGATTTCGACATCGCTCGAAAGAATGTCTTTGCCACCTTGTTCTGCCATAGGTTTTTGGTAATCGATTATTGTTGATGTTCTTGGTTCTTCGCGACTCGCAAAACGATTGTTATCATCTACATCCCAATGCAGTGATCTCTCTTCGACCGACGACACCGGCTTTTGCGGGACGAATTTTCTCAGCATTCTCCTACTATTGTGACGGTCATGGATACTGTCAAAGGATTCTCACGGTGACGGGCAATTTTTATTGTTCGACAGCGGTCCGGTAGAGCTTGCCGACACCATTCTGCGCTGAAAAGACCAGGAATCGCGGCACTTGGGCAGGCGTTCTGTCGGAGGAATTCTGCGCTACATGTTCGAAATCGAAGGCGATCACCCAGACGACCTTGCGATTCTCCAGAATTTCGCGCGCGCTTCGCCAATCTTCGGCCAGGAAAAAGCGGGCGCTGTCTGTGATTCCTGACAAGCTCTCATGCGAACTTCCAGCCACGCCAGGCTGTCCCGACCAATATGCAATTGATGGCGAAAGCCACCATGGTCCCAAAAACGGGCGGTTCTCCGATGATTGCAAATTGACTGCCAGATCGCGCAACCGCACCGATTCGTTCCGCTGTTCGATTCGGCGGACGTATTCCGCTTCGTTAGGCCAAAGTCGCATATCCCAGTCACGCAAAATTGGAAAGATCGACATCACAAAAGCGATCCAAACCGCTGGACGCGATTTGATCGGCTCGAGCAAAACCGGAAGCGCAACCGCAAAAACCAAAACAAAAAAATACGCCCAGCGCGCCTGCCAAATCGTCAGGCCATAAGTCGCGACGAGAAGAGCGAGAATGGCCGGCGGTAGCAGCGCTCCCTTTCGAATACTGAACCAAACAAGAAACGGCGCGATCAGAAGCAGATAACCAGTCCATCGCAACCAGATCGGATTTGCCGGCGAGACATGAACGAGTTCACCAATGGTGCGTGTCCAGTTTTTGAAAATTTCAGTCGAGTGAAAAATCGACATCGTCGGAATCCGCTGCTCAATCAAAAATGCGATCGCCAGGATCGCGGTAAAACAAATCCAGCCGGCGCGCCAGTATTTCCCGAAGAGTGATCGCCGATCTCGCAGCAGATTCAGCGCAACCATAATCGCAAACAAAACGAGCGGTTCATAAAATGATACCCAGAGCGCCAACCCCCATGTGATTCCGCTCAGCGCGCTCCATTGTCTCGACGACTCGGATCGCGAAGTCCATTCTGCACAAATCGCAAGCGTCACGAGCAACATGACCAGCGATTGATGATCGGGCCGGCCAAGCGCCGTTCCGTGCACGAGAATCGGGCTGATCGCATAGAGAATTAGCGTTGCCCATCGATAGCGGAACTTCATGCGCCGCGACCACCACCAGAGAAACCAACCACCAAACAGTCCAAGCAACGGTGAAACGAGCGCGCCCGCTAAATCGATTCCCTGCGCTGTGAAAGGCCTTAGCGCCAGTGTCAACGCTAGAATTAGATAATCGAGCGGCGCAGTCGTGTGCGGAGTTGTTCCTTGCGGAAAATTTTCAAAGTTATGATGACGGACGATCAGTCCCGGATTTTTCTCGCAGATCCGTACCCGAGTCATCCGCGCGTAACAATCCGCGTCGGCGAAATAAACGTTCCCTGCGACAAAAACGTCCTGATAATTCGCGCACCGGGTCGCAAGAATGAGCACACTGAGAATCGCGACTTCAAGCGCGATCAACGCCTCGCGTGCGATTCGTCTGAAGAAAGTTTTCAAGGCAAAGTTCGATTCTGAACTCTGAGCCGTGAAAATGAACTCTGAAATGAAACTGGGCCCGCCAGGATTCGAACCTGGGACCAAGGGATTATGAGTCCCCTGCTCTAACCGCTGAGCTACAGGCCCGTTTTGCCGACATTCCCATTCCAAAAAGTCGTCCGCAGCTTGCGCACGATACTTTTAGTTAGGTGCTCGGCAAGACGGTTCGGTTCGTGAAAAAGCCCGGCAGAGAGATCCACGAGCACCTAATCAAACATGTCTATTATGACGGCACGGCCTAAACCCGCGCGGTCAACCGTGTGGCAAGGCCACTGGCGAAAAAGACTGGCGCGCGTGGGTCGACATTCGCAGCAGCTCCACAAGCCCGAGAGATGTCCTTATCCGGTGGTGTATCGGAAACGGATGGAACAAGAAAGAATGAGGAAGAAATTGACGTGGAATTATCTCGCCAAAAGTTGCCAGATTCAGCCTATTCCCCTCTTTAAACTACACAGGCCAGTTGATGCAGGCCGGTGAACCGTACGGTGCCGGCCGTAACCGCAAAGGTTCAAGCGCAGCCGTTGAACGCGTATTTATCAACTTCTTTGAGGGTCATTCGACTCGATAGACTGTAATTTTGTTTAATCTACCGAGGCGGCGGCTTACCACTTTTATTCCAAGGCGCTTAGCTATCATGCGAACACCGGCCTCGCATCGCATGGGCCACTCGGATGACTCTCCGATTTCCATTTCAGAAAGACCTTTTCGAAGTGCGACATAAATCCCATTTTTGATCTTGTATCTTCCTCCAAATCCCCGCGGTGGAAGTTGGGTTTTCAAATGCAAACGAGATTTGACCGGCCTAGAGACTATGCGCTTCAAATTAATCTTTCTTAGAACGTTAGTGCTTCACGAATGACTGAAATAACGTTCATGGCTTTTTCGTAACATCTTTCGGTGTCTATCTGTCCGCCACGTATCGTCGGGATACGAAAGCTGTCGTTTTCAAGTTTCTCGATTACACAATCCGGTCAGAGGAAATTCATTTACCCTGTGACCGCTGCCGTGGCGGCTCCCGTTTTGACTTTTGCGCCACCGGATTTTTTCGGCGCATACAGCAAAAATTGGCCCCTGCCTAGATCAATGGTTCGCGCCCCTTCCCCCACACTAAAGATAGTCTTTTCCCCGAGACGGGTGATCGTTTGATCCTTAAAAGTCAGCTCACTCCGGGACTGAACACCGGTTTTCACGGCTGTGCCCTGGCGAACATTATCGTTCACTGTCGCCGGATGCGGTGATGCGTTTGATGGGAGAAGTCGGACGTCCTGGATGACTTGAGTCACCTGGGCTTCTTTGAGATCGGCCGCACTGATCTCGTTTGGGAGCCAATTCGCAAGCGCAAACGCTAGCGACCCGATCGTTAAAATGACCCGGATTTGAATATGCATGATCCTCTTGTAATCAGCCTTCATGCCAAGTCTTCGAAACCCTAACTGAATAAAAATGAACGCTGCATTAGTTATTAAACAAGAGGCGCTTATGGAGTATTTCTTTTACCAAAATAGCTAGCTGCTATTGGAGTGCGTCGAACTTGCCAGAGTCCATTCTAAGGCCGTGCTGGCTCAGTTTTAGCCCAATCCATGCCCTACTTTTATGCCAGACGTCGGAGGTGGCATGCTAGCCGTTGCGTTATCCACGTGATGCCAAATGCGCCTGCGTCTTGTCTTGAAGCGATATGACGCGGGCGAGCCTCAGTCTTTTCAAATCCAACACTGGTTACGTATTTGTTACGAGTAGTTACTCCTTTGTTACGGAAATGGCTTGACACTCTGTGAATCGATCCTCACGATCCAACTCGCTGGTCATTGGATATGTGGTGGAACAGGAAAAATGAGGAAGAAATCGATGTGGAACCTTCTCGCCAAAACCCGTCAGATTCAGCCGATTCGCGGGCGATATTGAAACAAAACGGTCGTGAATAAATTTCTACATTTCTTTAGCGAGATGCGTCGGCAGCGTGCTTGGCGCCGCAAGCGTTTCACGGAGCTCGACCGGTTTTCCGAATCTTGTGAACACGCGGAGTGGAACAAATTCTGGAAATACAAACCCTGGAATCGGCGATCATGAGCGAGCGCCTAAACCATGAGAAAAAGCCGGTTTACGGAAGCGCCGGGCTTTCCTCTTAACGCTCAGCCTTTTTTCCGCAACCCAAGACTGTTTTAGCGCCGAATTTAACAAATCCAACGCTCGTTACGTATTTGTTAACGAAACGTTACGTATCTGTTACGAACATAGCCTGACATTCTGAGAACCGATCCTCACGATCCAACTCGCTTGTCATTGGATAAGTCGGTTCGCATATGCGAGTGAACCGAATCCTTAGGTCAGCGAAACGACATCAAAACTGGGGGATACTGCCTATCCGGGAATTGCGCCTACTCACGCGCGAGACTGTTGACGGGTATTGAGATAATGATCGTCCTTTTCGGTCGCCAAACGTCATGTCTGTTCACACGCTGTCCTGTGGCGGAATCTACGTCGAGGGCGAAACACTGGATCGGGTCCCCTGCTCTAACCGCTAAGCTGCAGGCGCGGGTGCTTTCCAATTTATCTAGAATCGCGGCGGCTTCTTCCAGGTTAACCTGAATTTTTTTAACCGATCCTTTCAAGAACTTGCAAACGATCGAAAACAGCAACTTTCGCTTTTCCAATCTGTCTAGTCTCCCTCAAGAAGGCCCGGATCGAGGCCGTCCACGCGAATCAGAATGCCCGACCAGCCTCCCGCCATTCAAACTTTTCAGATGCCGCAGATGCCGCGCATTCCGGTGCGGCTAATCGCTGGGATCGCCGCAATTATTCTCCTGATCGTCCTTACGTGGACATCTTCCTACACCGTGCAGGCGGAATCCGAAGGAGTCGTCCTTCGCTTTGGCAAGTTTTTAAAAACGGTCGAGCCAGGGCTGCATTTCAAGCTTCCCTTGGGCATCGACAAAGTAAAAGTCCTGCCGACCCGGCGGCAGTTGAAACTTGAGTTCGGCTTCGTTACTCCCGGCTACACAAATCCCGACCAGCCGGCAAAAGATGCGAAAGAAGAAAGGTCAATGGTCACGGGCGACCTGAACGCCGCACTCGTTGAATGGGTCGTGCAATACCGCATCGACGATCCCAAGCAATATCTGTTCGACGTTCGTAATCCCGCCCAGACGTTACGCGATTTATCGGAAGCAGCGATGCGCGAAGTGATCGGTGACCGAACGGTGGACGAAGTCATTACGATCGGGCGGCAAGACATCGAGGTCTCGGCACTTGCGCGAAT
>QHMQ01000129.1 GCA_003217835.1 Verrucomicrobiota bacterium | reverse complement strand
ATCGATTCACCTTCCTTCACGCTGTCGTGTACTTGGGAGATCGCTTTGGCGATGACGGCGTTGCCGGCGGTCTCGCGCGTGATATTCAATGCCTGCAAGATCGGAACACCACTTGTCACCAGGGTGCCAAGTGTGCGTGAAAAACGCGAGATCGAGGTTTTACGGATCAGATCGCCAAAGAGCGGCATGCGCAGCTTAAAACGATCGATCACGGATTTTCCGCCGCGGGTACGCCCGAGGAATTTGTAGGCGGCGCCCACGGCCACAATCCCGCCGATCAAAACGAGCCAATCATTTTGCACGAACTTGCTCACATTGATCACGAAGGTCGTGATTGCCGGCAGCGGTCTGTCGCCCAGCATATCGTGAAAGATCGCTTCGAACTTCGGCACAATAAACACGAGCAGGAACGCCATGATCGCCACGGCCATGCTCATTACGATGGCTGGATAAATCATCGCGCTTTTGACCTTGCCTTTAATTTTCGCGGCTTTCTCCTGAAACTCCGCAAGCCGGTTCAGCACCACCTCAAGCACACCGCCGAGCTCGCCCGCCCTCACCATGTTGACGAAAAGATCGTTGAAGATCTGCGGATGCAGGGAAAGTGCGTCGGAAAATGTATTCCCGCCTTGCACCCCGTCGGCGAGTTTGTTGATCGTTCTTTTTAACACGGCATCGCGTTCCTGTTTCGCCAGGACATTTAAACTTCGCAGCAATGGCAACCCGGAATCGATCAGGGTCGCAAGTTGACGCGTGAAGATCATCAACACCTTTGGCTTAACTTTTTTACTTTGAAAAAGAACGATGCCGGTTTTCGCCCGTGGTTGCTTCAGACGAGCCATCTTAGCTGCGCGTCGGGAAACTTTTCCGTTAGGACCGCTTTTGGCATCTTCGTAGACATTTGTCGGAAAAAAGCCGGCCTGGCGCAACTGGCCAATTGCTTCATTTGTCGAAGCGGCTTCGAGTAATCCAGTCGCTTCCTGTCCTCGAGCGTCGAGAGCTACGTAGTTATATTGGGGCATAAACGGGCTAGATGATAGCTCGCCCGAGGCTCCTGTCGAGCTTTTCGGTCAGTAACGAACTACCTGTCGCAGCAATTCAGGTGTATTTAAGAACTTCCTCAATTGTGGTGTCCCCGGCGAAGATGCTCCGTAAGCCGTCCTGGCGCAGGGTGACCATACCGAGCTCGATGGCTTTTTGTTTCAAGGTAACGGTTGGTGCGTGTTCGTTGATCAATTCGCGGATCGGATCAGTAATTTGCAGAAGTTCATAAATCCCTTTTCGGCCTTTGTAGCCAGTGTTGTTACACGCGTCACATCCTTTCCCGTAATAAAACTGCTTATCGCCGATATCGCGACGGGAAGTGTCCAATTCTGCGAGCAACGCCTCATTCGGTTGATACGCCGTGCGGCATTTTGGGCAAATGCTGCGCAGTAAACGCTGGCCCAGTACGGCCGCAAGGGTTGATGAAACAAGGAACGGCTCAACGCCCATATCGATCAAACGTGTGACTGCGCCCGGCGCGTCATTTGTGTGCAGAGTCGTGAAAACGAGATGCCCCGTCAGAGAGGCCTGAATTGCGATTTGTGCCGTCTCGAGGTCACGTGTCTCGCCTACCATGATCCGATCGGGGTCCTGCCGAAGAAACGAGCGCAAGATACGCGCAAACGTCAAGCCGATAGCTTCGTTCACCGGCACTTGCACGATTCCTTCCAGATCGTATTCGACCGGTTCTTCCGCGGTGAGCAGCTTCGAATCAATCGTGTTGATCTTCCGCAAGCAGGAATAAAGCGTGGTCGTTTTTCCCGAACCCGTCGGACCGGTTGCGATAAAAATGCCGTTCGGCCGATGGATGACTTCGAGAAGGAAATCGTGGATGTAATCAGGCATCCCGAGCGCCTCGAGATCGAGGTTGACAGTGGTCCGATCGAGCACGCGTAGCACCAGGCTTTCGCCAAACTGCGTCGGTAAAGTCGAAACACGAAGGTCGACACTGCGCCCTGCGATATTTTTTTGAATACGGCCGTCCTGCGGCAATCGGCGCTCCGCAATATTCATGTTTGCCATCACCTTGACGCGCGAGATGACAGGCAGCGCGAGATGGCGCGGCGGTGGCGACATTTCGTATAGCGCACCATCCACACGATAGCGGATTTTGAATTCATTTTCGAAAGGCTCGAAATGAATGTCGCTCGCGCGGTCCTGAATCGCCTGGTACAAGATAAGATCGACAAAGCGAATGATTGGGGTCGCGTTCGCCTCTGCTTCAACCGCAGCGGCACCATCTTCTTCCCGCAATTGCAGAAGCTCGCCGGTCTGCCCAAGCTGTTTGAGAATGTCCTCCATGCTAGCCGTATCGGTGCCGTAATACCGCTTGATCTGATCTTCGATTTGTTCGGTTGGCGAAACGACGACGTGAATTTCTTTGCCAAGCGCAAAGCGAAGATCCTCCGCAGCGCGATGATCGAGCGGATCAACGAGAGCGACATGCAATATGTTGCCGCTTATTTCGATCGGCAGGGCACCGTGCAACCGAGCCAGTCCGCTCGGAATCAAACCCAAAATTTCCGGCGCGATCTCACGCTCAGTCAGGTTGATAAAATCCGTGCCGAGACCCTCGGCGATCGTTTGATAGAAGCCGTGATCGTCGACGAAGCCGCTGTCGACCATCGCCTGCGCGATAGTTTTTCCATTCAGGTCCGCCTCATTCAGCACGTCTTCCACCTGTGATGGCTGCAAGACATGCTGCTCAACAAAAAACTCGGCAACTTGCTTGTTATTCATGAATTCGTTGCAGGATTAAATCAATTAGCTGACGTCGCCTATCGTAATGGAAATCACTTCTTCGGCGGAGGTAAGGCCGGCGAGAACCTTGCGCACGCCATCTTCGCGCAGCGTTCGCATTCCGAGTTCACGAGCGCGTCGTCGCAGCATTAAAGTGGAGCTGCGTTTGTTGATCATGTGGCGGACTTCATCGTCGATCACAAAAATTTCGAATATGCCCATGCGGCCCTTGTAACCGATTTGGCGGCACTGCTCGCACCCGACCGGTTTCATCACTTGCGCTTCGTGGAGCTGCCCGGGTTCAATGCACAGCGCACGCAAGTCCGTTTCACTTAGTTCACCCGGCTCTTTGCAATTGTTACACAGGCGCCTGACGAGTCTTTGCGCCATGATCGCGCGTGCTGAGGAAGCGACCAGAAACGGCTTCACCCCGATGTCCACCAGGCGAGCGACAGCAGAGGGGGCGTCGTTGGTGTGCAGTGTACTGAAAACAAGATGTCCGGTCAGGCTTGCATTCGTGGCGATGCTCGCAGTCTCGAGATCACGAATTTCCCCGATCATAATAATATTCGGCGCCTGGCGCAGGATCGAGCGCAGCGCAGCCGGAAATGTCATCCCAATCTCCGAACTAACCTGCACTTGGTTGATTCCGTTCATTTGATATTCAATCGGCTCTTCTATCGTAATAATTTTACGGTCCGGTTTGTTGATGTAATTAAGGCAGGCGTAAAGCGTGGTCGTCTTGCCGCAGCCGGTTGGGCCGGTGATGAGAAGAATGCCCTCGGGAAGTTTGATCAAGCGCTCGAATATTTCCTGATCGTCGGAAAGAAAACCAAGCTCCGGTAAACCAAACATCAAACTGGATTTGTCCAGTATCCGCATGACCACGGTTTCGCCGTGGTTCGTAGGGATGGTCGAGACCCGAAGATCGATCGGTTTCCTTTTGATTTTCACTCGGATGCGACCGTCTTGCGGGAGCCGCTTTTCCGCGATGCTCATCGAACCGGTCATGATCTTAAGCCGGCTGACAATAGCCGATTGCAGACGCTTCGGCGGCGCTTGCATTTCCTGCAGCACGCCGTCAACTCGAAAACGGACGCGGAATTTTTTATCAAGCGGTTCAAGATGAATGTCGCTCGCGCCCATACGATGGGCCTCGACCAGCAACATTGAGACCATGCGAATGATCGGTGCATCGGCTTCGTTTCCCCCAATCCCTTCCGCGCCATCGCCGATTTCCAAGCCAAGATCGATATCTTCTCCGAGTTTTTGT
>QHMQ01000128.1 GCA_003217835.1 Verrucomicrobiota bacterium | reverse complement strand
GCAGAGGCCGCTTCGCCCAAACCTGCATAGGCCAGACCTAAAGCGGCATGCGTCCCCGCCGCCTGATAAGAATCCGGCGCGACCTTCTTGAGCTCGCGCTGAATATCTAGTACCGCGCTTTGGTAAGTGGCGCGCGCCGCGGCGACATCGCCGGCGCGCTGCTGACTCAAACCCAGAAAAAGTTTGGCGTCGATGTTTGGGTTGTCCGGCTTTGCAGCGGCCACCGCAGTTGAGAATATCTCTATGGCCGCGGCATAACGCCGCTGGAACAAAGACTGCGCACCACGTACGGGCATCGTTGAGCCTCCAGGTATGAGCGGTTCGGTACCGGGATTTGCAAGCAGTGGTTCTACTGCCTGGAGATCCCCCGTTGCCCAGAAGACACTCGCTTTCTCACCGAGGGCAAGTTCATTCGTCGGCTCCCACGCAAGTACGCGGTCAAGTGTGGCTAGAGCTTCGGGGAAACGGCGCAGGGACTCATACGTAACCGCGAGAGAGATATAGGCCATGGTGTTGCGAGGATCGAGCTCAACGACACGACGGAACTCGTCAATCGCCTCTTCCCAATGCCCAAGCCGGCGTTGGACAAGGGCGATCGCATCGGTGATATCAACGTTATTCGGAAGACCCTTTTCAGCTTGCTGGAATTCCGCGAGCCCCCCGGTGAAATCGCGCTGGCCCCAATAGCGATAATAGCCAAGAGCAAGGCGAGTTTCCGGTAAGTCTGGGTCAAGCGCGAGAGCGCGATCGGCGGCATCCTTGGCTGCCGCTAGCCGCGCGGGGCTTGGATCGAGTCCTAGCCAGTAACTCCCGCTTTGCGCACTGGAGAGACGTGCCCAAGCCAGCGCAAAAGTGGGATCCAACTTCACTGCCTCTTGATATGACTGGATCGTACGCTCCACGGTGGACTTATCCCACGGCGAGCCACCTGCAAATGCGCGACCACGCAGATAGGCATCGTAAGCTTCAGGATTGTCCGTCGGTTTAGCGGCGATGGCTTGTTCTTCTTGGCCGGTGAGTTTCGCCTGCAATTGGTCGGCAACGGCTTTGGCCACTTCACTCTCGACTGCAAAGATGTCGGTCAATTTTCGATCATAGCTATCTGCCCAGAGGTGGGAATCGGTTCGCGCATTAACCAACTGAACATTGACCAGCACCTCATCGGCCGCTTTTTGTACGGTGCCCTCAAGAATGTTTGCTACCCCAAGCTGCTTCGCGATCTCGCGCAGATTCCTGGGTTTGCTCTGATAGTGCTGCGTGGAAGTGCGCGAAATGACTTTTAAGTCTGCGATTTTAGCCAGCCGCGTCAGGATCTCATCTTGAATGCCGTTTGCGAAATAGGCGTTATCGGGATCGGGGCTGAGGTTTTCGAACGGAAGCACTGCGACACTCTTTGTGGCGGGACGGCTGATTAGTTCGCTTTCCCAAATATTCCAGCAAATGACTGCGGCCAGTGACGCGATTAAAGCAGCAATGGCTGGATTCCTCCGCACCCATTTTCGTCCGCGAGTGAAAATTCCAGTCCGCCGGGCTCGAATTGGTTCGTGCTTTAGCCACCGTTCAAGATCTTCGGCGAGCGCGAGGGCCGAAGAATAACGGCGCTGCGGATCTTTGTCGAGGCACATCAGGCAGATGGTTGCCAGGTCGCGATCTACTTTTGGATTTAAGAGGCGCGGCTGCCGCGGCTCAGTGTCCAAAACCAGCCGGACCGTTTCAAAGGTTGTTCCCCCAGCAAAAGGCGGATGGCCGGTGAGCAGTTGGTAAAGCACTGCGCCGAGTCCGTAAACATCTGTCGCGCTGGTGACCCGCGCGTTATTTCCCACCGCTTGTTCCGGGGCCATGTAGCTGGGCGTGCCCAAAACTTCCATCGTGAATCGGTGAGATGCGGTTCGCCTTTTTGATCGAGTAGAATGTTTCCCGGTTTAATGTCGCGATGCAGGATGTGGTGTTCGTGGGCGTAATGAACAGTCCGCGCCACTTTAGCGATTAATTCCGCGGCGCACTGGACCGGCATTGCCTCGCTCTTTGCAATTTCATCGAGTTGATCGCCTTCGATAAATCCCATGCTGAAATAGCAAGTGCCCTCGCGCTCGCCGACTTCGTAAATCGGGACGATGCACGGATGGTTCAGGCTGGCCGCGGCTTCTGCTTCCAGACGGAAACGTTTGAGATGCGCGTTCGTGGCCCACTGGCCTAAGCCGATAATTTTTAATGCAACTGTGCGGTTGAGACTTTTTTGCCGCGCGCGAAACACTACTCCCTGACCGCCGCGTCCGATTTCCTCCAGCAATTCGTAATCGCCCAAGTCTCCGAGCATTTTCGCGGCGTGCGCTGCTATTTTAGTATGCGGCGCTGGCGCGAAATTGCCCTCTCCCTCTCCATCCAGTGCTTCCGGGAGCAACGCAAGCCCGGTCTCCAGGACGCAGGCGGTGCAAAGTTCTTCCGGTGCGTCGGCAAAGATTTCTGCGCCGCACTTTCTGCAAATTCTGAGTACGCTCGTCATTGTCGGAGAGCCGATCGTGCGCTCCCCTCTTGTACTGCGCGGAATTCTATCACAGGTTACGCCCGTAACACAGAAACCAGATATCGCAGCTCATCTTCGATATCGCTGGGCGTTGCAACCGTGTGGGCAATCTCGTCTCGCAATAACAATTGATAACGCTGGCGAAATCGATGAAACGCTTGCCTGACGGCGTTCTCGGTCATGCCCAATTGCGCGGCGATATCCGCCTGCGACGGCGCTCCCGGTTCGTCCGGTAGCAATTGCTTCAACCGATCAAATAACGCGGCATTGCCTGCTGCGCGGTATTCATCCTTTAGCCGCCTAAGGACTTGCTCCAACAGCGTTGTAGCCCAGCGGCGTTCGTAAATTCGTTCGGCAGTCAATGGATCCGCTGGTTCCATGTCGGCCCGTTCATTCGCACGCAGCTCCTCCAACGGAATCAGTCGCTGTCCTTTGCCTCGCTTGATCGCCATCGCACGGCGGCGCTCATCGGCCAAAAAATGTTTGAGCGACACAAGCAGATAGGAACGAAGTCTGCCCTTTTCTTTCCGGACAGCGCTCAGATCTCGGCGTTCGAGCAGCAACGCAAAAAAACCTTGCGTGAGATCCTCCGCCTCCTCGGGCCCGACACCCTGTCGCCGAACGAAGCTGAAGATCGGTCGCCAATAAGTGCGGCAAAGCTTCTCCAGCGCTTCCTGAGCCGCTGGCGATTCATCCTGTGCGGTTAGCACCACGCTCCAATGAGTTGTAGCGAAGGCGACCGCACCATTTTGCGCGCTTGAGTCGATCCGATTCCCTGAAGCCTGGTCCCCGTCAGGAGGCACATTGCGACCCAAGCAAAAAATAGCGCCAGGATCAAGCCTACACTCTGTAACAATCTTGCGGCGCTGGCCGCTCAATTTACAATCTCGTGCGCGTGTTCGAACGAACGCGCTCGAGCATGCCGCATCCAATCGACCCAGCATCCTATGAATCGCCGGAGGGGCAGCGCCCGGCAGTTACTCAACCAATCGAATCGGAACGCCGACCGCATGATCCGTATTCGGCTTTCCGCTTCGGTGGATTCAGTCTCTTCACCGCGGGCAATTTACTCTCGATCACCGGCCGGCAGATGCTCGCCATCGCCGTGGAATGGGAACTCTACGCGCGTACCCATTCCGCGACTGCTCTCGGATTGGTCGGGCTGGTCATTGCAGTGCCAGTAGTGGCACTGTCATTACCAGCCGGACACTTGGCGGATCGATTCAGTCGAAAGCGCATTATCCTCGTCTCGCAGATCTTTAGCGCGCTCGCATCGGCGGGGCTGGCGTTGGTCTCCTGGAAACATCTTTCCATTCCTCCGGTCGCCGCGTTGCGGGAAGGTAATCGCGTGCTGGCGGCGATCGCCACGGTTTTCGAGCGACATCATCCGGCGTTCCATTTCGATGATGCTTCAATTCCGCTGATTTATCTGCTTCTTTTCATCGGAGGAACGGCGCGCACATTCAGTTGGGCGGCGCGCAGCTCGTTTTTCCCGACGCTCGTTTCTCGCGATTCGTTTGCGAACGCGGTGACTTGGAACAATAGCGTTTTTCAGATTGGAACAGTTATCGGGCCGGCAGTCAGCGGCTTGCTGGTTGCGCACATCGGGTTCCCTCTTGTTTACGCACTGGACGCTTTGTGTGCATTTTTGTTTTTCGTTCTGGTTCTGCCGATCCGTCGCAGCACGCAATCCCGAAATCAGATTGAGAAAAGCACCTGGAAAAGTCTGGTCGCTGGACTGCGATTCGTGCTTAGCAAGAAGGTGATCCTGGCAACGATTACGCTCGATCTGTTCGCGGTGCTGCTCGGGGGCGCGACCGCATTGTTGCCTATTTTCGCCGATCAAATCCTGCACTGTGGACCTATCGGACTGGGCTGGATGCGGGCCGCTCCGGCAGTTGGCGCCTTCGTTATGGCATTGCTAGTGGCATACCTCCCGCCGATGAAACAAGCTGGGAAAGCGTTGTTTTGGTGTGTCACCGGCTTTGGAATTGCGACGATCATTTTCGGTTTGTCGAAAGCGCTCTGGTTGTCGCTCGGTTTATTGTTTCTTGTTGGAGCGTTCGACAGCGTCAGCGTGATCATCCGCGGCTCGATCGTGCAATTGGTCACGCCGGATGAAATGCGCGGGCGCGTTTCGGCGGTGAACAATATTTTCATCGGTACGTCGAATGAATTCGGTGCGCTCGAATCGGGATTGACTGCAGCTCTTTTCGGTCCCGTGATCTCCGTTGTCGCGGGAGGGATCGGAACAATTTTGGTTGTGCTCGGCGTCTCATCAATCTGGCCGGAGACGCGCCGGATCGGCGCGCTGGATAAAGACCTGCGCTAAAGATTACGGCTGGCTTCGCAGAGCGTCGCCATCCAGTCGTTTAAAACTCGCCGTGCACTGAAATCGTTCCGTAGGGTGCGCCGCCGTCTTGATGGTAGCGCACGTTTGCGCGGTAAAAATCGAAATCGCGATACGGTTGATAACCAGCCTCAGCGCTTAATGTTATTACGGGTGAAACTTTCCAATCAGCGCCAGCGCCCGTTCTGATCTCGCCATAAGTGAGCACCGCTTGGTTTAATCGTGGAATCCCGCGGGTAATCCCGAAGTTATCGCCGACACGAAAATTTGTCTCCTTAACAGTACCGCCAGCGTAAAACGTAAGATCTTTGTTTAGCTGAAATTCAAGGCGTGGTGTGGGCAAGACGGCGTTTAGCAACCACTGCCGCGCGATTTTCCAACGGACACCGCCCCCCGGTAAAACCGGATATTTTCGTTCAATATCGACGCCGATGCCCAAGACAAGTTGCAGATCGGGACTGTAAATATACGTCCCACCGATGACGAACGGGATGTTGACATCCTGCGATTCAAAATGATCTGTCCCATAAAAACCTGGCTGCGCTTGAAACCGCAGCAGAATCGAATCGGAGAGCTGTGTGTCGATGCCGAGAACCAGGCTTACTGCCTGCAACGTATCCGGAAGAGGAGCGCGGCCCGAGAAACCAAAGGAAAATCGTTCCCACTCGGCGCCAAGCCGCAAGACACCGAGTTTGATCCGCGGCGTGAGAACAAAACGGAGAAGAATGTCACTCTCATCGAAATTGCGGACCTCGTGGGGACCGCGCACGACGTCGCCGTTGCCCACATAAGTCCCTTCGACTAGGTATTCCCCCGAGAGAGAGAAAGTCGAAGTTTCTGGAGTGGCCCCGGCGCTGAATTCCTGAATGCTCTTCTCGTCGGCCATGGCTGGAATTGCGACCAGCAAAGATATGAGCGCGCCGTAAACGCCAGCGACGCGTCGAGACAAGAATTTTTTCATCGCTTAACGAGTGCCCGAAGTATCACGCCGAAACAATATTACCGCCTTTGAAATTTCTTTCATCATGGCCGATTCCGATCCAAGCCGTTCGACACCATGCAGTGAAGCCAGGGAGGCGGCGGAGATCATGTCGCCGCGCCACACCAGCGTGGAAGCTTTTCCTTCCACGTTAACCGGCCACATTTGATAAAGCGTGAGCGACACATAATAACCGCCGCTCGCGTAATAGAGCATGTCAGCCGCCTGGTAACTCCCGCCGGCACTCCCGTGATTGTAGTATGCGCCAAGGGTAACTACGCCTTGATCGTCCACATCCAGAAGTTCCCAATAAAGCTCCGGGTTAAGCGAACCGGCGCCACGGCCGATTCCTGTTGCACCAAGCAAACTGGAAAACTGATG
>QHMQ01000151.1 GCA_003217835.1 Verrucomicrobiota bacterium | reverse complement strand
CATCGAGCAGGTTCAAACCGTTGGAGATGTTGTTGCGAAAATATTTGGAGGGATCGCGCATTGATTCACCCACAAGCGCACTTGCGGCGAAATGCATCACTGCATCCGGGCGCGTGCTGGAAAGCGTGAGCTCAATTTGCTTGCGGTCGGCCAAATCACCTTCGATGAATCTCGCCCGCGAATCCACCGCGCGGCGATGGCCTTCGCCAAGATTATCGAAAACCGCAACCTCATGGCCTTCATCAAGAAGCAATTCTGTGCAGATGCTCCCGATATATCCGGAGCCGCCAACGACGAGAATTTTCACGCGTTGGGAAAATGCGGCGCGCTTCGCGTTAAATCAAAGCGACCTGAGACGAGTAGTTTGCTGCGCGACAGTTTTCCCTCTTTTTTTCTCAAGGGCGGAGACCATCTGCCGCACGCAATGGTTTTTGCAGCGCGGCGTGAGTACTTTTAAGCTTTGTTCCTCCGACCCCCATTGCAAAATATCGAGATCGACGTGGCGCACGCCCCACTGTTTCATGTCGAGCCGGCTGGACTTGTAAAGGTCGATCGTGTCGGTCCCAATCAGCGCTGTCCCGTAATCGTCGATTATGAATTCTTCATTCGTGGTGGCAATTCGAAAGCGAGTCCCAAGTGGATAGCGCGACCAGTCCGACGCGGCGCTCATTACATGGCGCCCGGAAAGATGAGCGCCGAGCGCGTTGTGGGCTCCGCCTCTCTCGGTATGGGTATAGGCAGTAGTCCGCACGTTTCCCATGCGATACATGGCGGCGGGTTTCGGCTGCACGGCACAGCCAGCGACCAGGCAAGCGACAATTCCTGCGATTGTAAGGTTAAGGCACCTCGGCATTTGCAATATCGCGCCCTCAATAGCAATTGAAGCGCTTACTGGCAAGCGATAATTTGCGCACTGCTCTCACCGATCTTTCCATGCACACTTCGTCATCAAGCCAGATTGCCGTCGGCAAGGACGTTCTGCTCGACGGGCGACTCGCTCTTTTTCACAAGCGGGAACGCTGGCTCGCGGTAGCCGATCTTCATTTCGGCTACGAGCTAAGCCAACGCGCAGCCGGGAATCTTTTTCCGCTTTGGGGAATGCAAACGATTGAAAAGCGCCTCGAAGAATTGCTTCGCGCATATAATCCGGCGCGCCTGATTATTCTTGGCGATCTTGTCCATGATTGCGCCGCGGCGCGCGAAGCCACACACTTAGTCAAGCGACTTAGCAGCTATTGCAACGTTCTGCTGATTGCAGGCAACCATGATCACGAGCTCAGCGACGTGATTGATCTGGTTGATTCGTGGACAACGAAACGATTTCATTTTCACCATGGCCATTGCGTGATCGATTGCCCGGACCGCATCCAAATCATCGGTCATTATCATCCAGCGGGAACAATGGCTGACGGCGCAGGTTTGCGATTAAAACTGCCTGCCCTGGTGCAGCGACGGGATTGCTGGATTATGCCCGCCTTCTCGCCATGGTCGGGCGGGACGAGTTTTACACCGGATCCGAGAAGTCAGGTCTGGCTGTGCTCGCCGCAACGCATTATCCGTCTCGAGGGGGCAACCTGATGCGCCCTATGATCGCGCGCTGTCGGACAGTTGCGTCGTGCAATGGGGGCAGCGCTCCGCCTTGATCGGGATCGTCATTGCGCAAGCTGGACATTCCTTTGAGACAGGCTCTTTCTCTGTCGGTCGGTTCATCTTGTTGATTCCGCGCACAAGCAGAAAAACCGCAAACGCGACGATTGCGAAATTAATTACCAGCGCGATGAAATTGCCATAGTTCCATGTGACAGCGCCCATTTTCACTGCGTCCGCCGGCGTGTTAAATGCAGTCGCGCCGTCTTTCGCCGCTCTGAGAACAACAAACTTGTTTGAGAAATCGAGGCCGCCTGTCAGCAGGCTGATCGGCGGCATAATGATGTCTTTGACTAACGAGCTAACAATCGAACCAAAAGCTGCACCGATGATCACGCCCACCGCGAGGTCGACGGCGTTACCTTTGATCGCGAATTCTTTGAATTCTTTCCAAACCCTCTTCATCTGACAATGTCAACGAGTGTTCATCCCAATTCTGGAATTATTTTGTCACAAAGTTAACGACTTTGTTTTGCACGACGAGAACCTTAATGTAACCATCTGTTATCCGCTGTTTCACTTTGGGTAATTTTTCGGCTGCATTTATGATTTCCTCCTTCGTAGCTGCAACGGAAATGTTCAGCACCCCTTGAAATTTTCCGTTCACTTGGACGGGAATTTCGATTTCGTCCTCAGCTAGCAGCGCTTCATCGTAAACCGGCCATTTCTGTTCCGTAATATCGCCGCGAACGGCTTTGAAGCCTGTGTTCAGTTTTTCCCAAAGCTCGGACGTAAGATGTGGAGCAAATGGGTTGAGCAGAATCAAAAATGTTCGCATCGCAGACACCGGGATCGTTTCCGCGTTTGTGAAAGCGTTCACGAAAATCATCATCTGTGAGATCGCGGTGTTGAAAGAGAACGATTCGATGTCCTCGGTCACTTTCTTGATCGTGGCGTGCATGATTTTCTGCTCCGCCTTGTCTGGATCGACATCTTTGAGCTTGGCGGATAATACCCACTCCCCCGCCTGATTCTCGTTCATGAACAAACGCCAGACGCGCGCAAGAAAACGCGCCACGCCTTCGACACCGCGCATGCTCCACGGTTTCATTTGCTCAAGTGGTCCCATAAACATTTCGTAGCAGCGAAATGCATCCGCGCCGTACTGGTCGATCACGTCATCTGGATTGACGATATTACCGCGCGACTTCGACATTTTCTGGTTGTCTTCGCCAAGAATGATCCCTTGATTCACCAAACGCTGAAATGGCTCCGGCTTCGATAAATGGCCCAAATCAAAAAGCACTTTGTGCCAGAAACGTGCGTAAAGCAGATGCAGCACCGCGTGCTCGGTTCCACCAACGTAAAGATCGACACCGCCAGGCTTTGGCCCGCCCATCCAGTAACGTTCCGCTTCTTCGCCTACGAAACGTTCATCGTTCTGAGGATCGCAAAACCTTAAGTAATACCAGCATGAGCCCGCCCACTGCGGCATCGTGTTCGTTTCGCGCAATGCATTCCCCGAGTAACGTACCCATTCTTTCGCTTTCGCCAGCGGCGGCTCGCCCGTGCCGGTCGGTTTATAATCGTCAAGCGGTGGCGGAACGATCGGCAACTCGCGTTCGTCGAGAGCGCGATACTTGTGATTCTCCCAAACGATCGGGAGAGGTTCGCCCCAATAACGCTGACGCGAAAAAAGCCAGTCGCGCAGTTTGTAGCTGATCGCGCTTTTCCCATGATTATGTTCCTCCAGCCATGCGATGATCTTCTTTTTCGCTGGTTGGGTAGGCAGGCCGTTTATGACCGGCGAGTTAATAGCGACGCCGTCGCCAATAAACCCGATCGATTCCTCGGATGTTTTGCCCTCCGCTTGAACAACTGGTAAGATCGACAACTTGAATTTGCGGGCGAATTCCAAATCTCGCTCGTCATGGGCGGGCACGCCCATGATTGCGCCAGTTCCGTAACCGAGCAGAACGTAATCCGCGATCCAGATTGGAATCTTCTCATTGTTTACAGGATTGGCCGCATAAGCCCCGGTGAACACGCCGGTTTTCTCTTTCGCAAGCTCAGTCCGTTCCAAGTCGCTTTTGCGCGCGGCGCGCTCGCGATACTCTCGAACCGCCGGCCACTGTTCTTCGGTAACAAATCGCTCGATAAGTGGATGCTCGGGCGCCAGCACCATGTAAGTCGCGCCGTAAAGTGTGTCCGGCCGAGTAGTGAAGACGTGGATTTTTTGTTCCTTGTCGAGCATGAATTCGACTTCCGCGCCTTCGCTGCGACCGATCCAGTTTCGTTGAAGTAATTTGATTCCTTCCGGCCAATCGAGATCATCGAGTTCCTTGATCAGCCGCTCAGCATAAGCAGTGATGCGCAGCATCCATTGACGCATCGGTCGTCGGACGACGGGAAAACCGCCGATTTCGCTTTTTCCGTCGACCACCTCTTCGTTGGCCAGGACAGTACCGAGTTCCGGACACCAATTCACCGGCACATCGGCAACATAGGCGAGTCGAACGCTGTTAGGATTTTCCCCGCGATAGGTCGAGATTGGCTCGACTATATCTGAAGAAAGATCCACTGCGTCCATTTGAAATACCGCGGAGCGGTCGTGTTGATCTCTCGCTCCCAATCGTAAGAAAAGCCGATCCGTTTCAGCTGCGATTTGAATTTCGCCACGTTCTCGCGGGTGGTCACGGCAGGATGCTGGCCGCTTTTAATCGCGTATTGCTCGGCCGGCAAACCGAACGCGTCCCAACCCATCGGATGCAAGACATTGAATCCGCGCATTCTCTTGTACCGCGCGACGATGTCCGTGGCGGTGTAGCCTTCGGGATGTCCGACGTGCAAGCCTGCGCCGCTCGGATAGGGGAACATATCGAGGATGTAAAATTTCCGCTTTTCCGGGTCGAAATTGTCTTCTCCCGGATTTGGCGCATGAAAATTCTGCCGCTCCTCCCAGATTGCCTGCCATTTTGGCTCGATCTGATCAAATGGATATGGTTTGCGACGCTCGCTCATGAAGTTTTAGACAGAATGAACAGAATTGTTACGCGTTGGAATACAATGGCCGAAAGTAACGCAGTTGATCGTGTAAATCCTGTCAAACATGCAGCAATTAATTGTCGCCACGCGCAACCGAAGTAAGACGCGCGAGATTCAACAGATTCTTGGGCCGAAGTTCGAGCTGCGCGATCTGACAGCGTATCCTGGGATTTCTGAAATAGTGGAAAACGGAAACTCCTTTGAAGAAAATGCAAAGCTGAAAGCGATCGCGGTCTCAAAAGAATTGTCCGGCTTGATAATTGCAGATGATTCGGGGCTGGAGGTTGCAGCCCTCGGCGGCGCGCCTGGAACTTATTCGGCGCGTTATGCCGGTAACAAGGCAACGGATAAAGAAAACGTCGACAGGTTACTGGAAAAGCTTGCGCGAATCGGTGCGCAACGCGATCAACGTCGAGCGCGATTTCGTTGCGTCCTCGCGCTCGCGCGCAATGGTCAGATGCTTGGCACGTTTGAAGGAATCGTCGAGGGAACGATTGTCGATCAACCGCGCGGGTCGCGCGGATTCGGTTACGATCCGATCTTTGTCCCGAACGGATTCGAAGAGACTTTCGGTGAGTTGCCTGCCGAATTGAAGAATAGAATCAGTCACCGGGCACAAGCGATTCACGCCCTCGCCGCGAAACTGACGGCTCTTAAGCCGAGCGATTAAGGCTTCGGCGGCGGCGGTGGTGGAGGTGGAGCGCCGGCAGGCGGAGCCTGAGCGGCGGGGCCAGAAGCTGCTCTAATCTGATACCCAACTTTTGTGATTCCGACCGACCGAACTTTGTCGAGGACTGCGATGACATCGCCGTACATGGCCATCGGGGCCGCACTGATCGAGATTTTGATATCCGGATTCGCCCGGTGGAGTTCATAAACGCGCGGGAGAACTTGGTCATCTGCTACGTACTGGTTATCGAAGAACACAGCGTTTCCTTCCAGCACTTTTATGGAGACAAAATCCTTTACCCCGCTTGGCGGAGGCCCCACCGCAGCCGGCAAATTGACGCGAATACCCTTCATGTGGGTTTGGCTCAAGCTCACCATCATAAAGCTGGCAAGCAGAAAGAACATGATATCGATCAATGGAATGATCTCGATTCGCGCTCGTTTATGCGGAACTGGCGAAGATAGTCTCATAGCTCAGATTGGTAGAATTTAATACGAGGCGCCCGTCATCGTGAATGTAATAGGAATTCTGACCTGGGAAACGGTCCCAGGCCTAAATCGCCACTGCCGGAACGCACTGAGGGCGGCGTTATCCAGTATCGGGTTACCAATACTTTGTGCCATGGAACCTCCGGTGACGTTGCCGCTCGCTGGATCGACCGTCACGACGCAAACCCCACTCCCGGTGATCTTACGGGAACGCGCCTCGTACGGATACTGGGGACGCGGCGCGTTTACGGCGAGGGCTTTCGCTTTGGACATCGTCACCGCTTGGGCTTTGATTGGCGCGAATTTTTGCTGCGCCGCTGGTGGTGGCCGTGGTGGCGGTGTTCTTTCTTCGACAAACTCCGGCTTAATCTCTGGCGGCGGAGGAGGCTCGGGGAGCGGAATATCTTCTGGCGGCGGCGTGGCTTCAGGTGGCGCCAATGTCGCCTCAACGACCGTTGGTGCGTTAGGAGGAATCTCTACCACCGGTGCCTCGCGCCTTTGAGCAAGTGCAACCGCGGTGAGGTGAATTGCCACTGCACCACCCAGAGCCGTCCACAAATGCCAACGCGGGGCCGGCTGGAAAAGCAACGGTTTTACTGGCTCTTTAGCCATATCAAAAAATTATCCCCTGGGGCCCCCCGGGACTCCCTTGAGCGCCTCGCTCGTAATTTCGAAGGAGATTTTGTAGTACCCAGCTGAGCGGAGGTAATCAAGCAAATGGGCAACGTTTAGGTGAGCCGTGTCCCGATCAC
>QHMQ01000150.1 GCA_003217835.1 Verrucomicrobiota bacterium | reverse complement strand
TGCCCGCATTGCCGGCAAGTCCACACTTGGACGAAAAAAGACGTCGTTCTCGCGCGGTAAGTTAACTCTGTTTGGTCACTCCCTCGAAGCACCTGGCAACTTCCGCCAGAAAGGTGCTTAAGATCTAAACTCACTTAAGCCGAGAGAAATGTCGGCAAAACGGGTTTAACGAGCGGTCTAAGTTCTACGGGTCAACACGCGAGCTCTCGTCATTTCCCTCCGGGAACGAGGGCAGCGCCATTTCGTCGAAGAGGCACTTCTTTTGTGGCGATCGTGCCCTACTCTCGACCTAGCCAATCGTTTCGCTGGTCCACGCGCTCGAGCGATCAATCAAATAGCGAACCACCGGGAAGTTCACCCTGAGGGCAAACGGTAAGGTTGCGGCGACCGCGGTTTAGGACAAAGAGATCGCGTCGTTTGGGAAATTCGGCAGGTTGAAGCGGTGCTGTCGCGTCCGCGAGAAAGGCGTTTTTCGCGACGGGCGGAGTCTGTCGCTCTGCGCTCGGAAAAGTTTGCCCAATCGTAACGATTTCGCCATGCGGCTGTAACAATCGCTTTTTAGTTTCCATCACGTTGCCGGAAGCGAATCGCAGAAGATTCGAAAACTTCACCCACCAAAAAGGAGAAACCTAATGTTCATCAAGAAGTTCGTCTTACGGGCAGCAGGCGCGGGCCTGGCTGCAATTATTTTGCTGGCGACGCCACGGCTCGGCGCGCAGACGCCCTCCGAGTCGGAGCGGCTCCAAAAACTCGAGCGCGCAGTCGACCAGTTGCAAAAACGCAATGCCGAGCTCGAACAGGAAGTGAGCAGCTTGAAAAAGCAGACTGCATCGGCGGCTGAGGTCGGCGCCAAAATGAAAACGAAAGTCTTTTACGATGGGAAATCGTATGTCGAGAAGGCCGTTGTCGAAGAAGAGAAATTGCCGGTCTATGTTCAACAGCGCGGACCAGAACTAAAGTTGGTCCTGGGCGGATTCATCCAGATGAACTTTGAAGATGGCGATGTCTCCGCTTTCGAGGGACGTTTTGGTCAGACTGCGCTAAAGGATCGTTTCCGTCTGCGCCGGGCGCGCATCAATCTCACCGGAGACTTTGCGGAGAACTTCGATTTCAAAGTCGAAGGCGACTTCGAGAATAGTGATGGCCTCAACTCAAGCCGCACTGCCTTTGAGGCCACGGACATCTTTGTCAACTGGCATCAGTTTCCAGAAGCGCAGGTCAAGCTCGGCCAATGGAAAGCGCCGTTCGGGTTGGAGCAGCTCACACCAGACACTTCCCTGTACATTATCGAGCGGAGCTTGCCCACCGGCGCGATCACACCGGAGCGGCAGATCGGCGTGCAGCTTTGGGGAAAACCGTTCGCGAGTGTTTGGCCTGATGAGAAGGATTTGTTGACCTATTACGCCGGGGTCTTCAACGGGAACGGCCGCAACACAACCGTCAACGACAACAACAACTTCATGTATGTCGGCCGGCTGGAGTCAACGCTATTTAAAGCCAAGATGTGGGGGCAAGACTCGTATTTGAAGCTTGGCGCGGACGTTCTCAACAGCCGCGATGACAAGGGAACAAACATCTCGCAAACATTGAATCTATTGGTGAACTCCGACGGTTCTCTTTCGCCGTTCGTCCTGCCGGGGGCGGACGAAAGAACGGCATGGAGTGTGGACGCCTGGCTCAAGCTGGGTCCATTCGATCTAATCGGTGAATACCTGGAGGAATACGTCAACGGTCGTACCGTGAATGGAGTGCCACCTGGGTTTGCCGACTTCACAACGAATGGTTACTATATAACGGCAGGTTATTTCCTGATCCCGAAGAAGCTTCAAGCTGCGGTTCAGTGGCAGGATTTAAACCCCGGGCAAAGAGGTAGCGACGGCATCCATTCTATTACCGGCGGTCTCAACTACTACATCCACGGCGACGATATCAAGCTGATGGTCGATTACATTCATACCTGGTCGGATTTCCGCCAAGCGAATCCTGAGTTTGGCCAAGACCAGTTCAATGAAGTCATCGGGCGTGTGCAGGTGATGTTCTAAAAACTGACACTTCCAACTGATTACGCACAACGCAGTTAGGTTAGCGAAAGCCTGCTGGGAGAGTGCCTCGGCGGGCTTTTCGTCGAAACCAATTCACTGATTTCTTGTATGACGCCGACCTTAAACGCGCCTCGATTTTCCATCGAGCGTCCGTTCGCACGGGATTCAGATTCCGTCCGTCGGGTGCGCGCGGCGTGGATTTCCGACGTCCATTTGGGCACGCGCGGCAGCAATGCCCGTGCGCTGCTCGAATTCCTGCGCGAGTACGAATGCGAAACGCTCTATGTAGTGGGCGATTTGATCGACATCTGGCAATTGCGCCGCGGCCGTTACTGGCCGCAACAGCACAACGACGTTATCCAGAAAATTCTCCGCAAAGCGCGCAAGGGCACACGGGTCGTTTACATCCCGGGTAACCACGACGAAATGCTCGCCGGTTTTTTCGGCGCTTACGGCAATATCACCGTGCAGAGACATGCGATCCATCGTCTGGCAGACGGACGTCGCATGCTCGTCATCCACGGGCATGAGCTTGACGCCGTAGTGCAAAACGTGAAATGGCTGGCGTTCGCGGGCGACGTTGGCTACCAGTTCCTGCTCTCGCTCAACCCAGCGATCAATTTCGTCCGCCGCTGGTTTGGGCTCGGTTACTGGTCGCTTAGCGCCTACGCCAAACAACGGGTTAAGGACGCGGTCAGTTTCATCGGTAGATTCGAAGAGGAGATCGTCCATTACGCGCAGAAGTTCTCGGTCGATGCGGTTCTGTGCGGCCACATCCACAGCGCAGCGATTCGGCAATTCGGCGCTGTCACGTATTATAATTGCGGTGATTGGGTGGAAAGCTGTTCCGCGCTGATTGAACGGGAGGATGGTATGGTCGAGATGGTGAATTATCATCCGTTCTCCGCCGCTGTCACTGCTGCTTTTAATCGACCCATCGACCAAAGCCAGGTAGGTGTCTCGGGAAGATGAAAACAAAAAAGCGACACAAAAAGCGGGAGACCTCTCCTGCGACAATGCTTGCCGAAGAAGTGGCCGCGCTTCGGCGCGACTTGCGCGCGACCGTCCGCGCGTACGCGGCGCGGCTCGAAATCGATCTGGCGGAAAGCATGAAAGCGGTCGCTTCGACAAAAAGAGCAGAAACTTTGGCGCGTGACCAGTTGCACGAAATTCGCGAGCTCACCATCATGCTGCGCAAGCGCAAATTGAAACCCGAAAAAGGCCGGCGCAAAGATTTGCGGAAGATCGATTCGCTTATTCGCGATTTGCACTCGGTGACTCATCCCGGCGCGGCCGGGGGCGCTTCTAAATAAAATTAATTTCCCGCTCGCGGGCGGGTGATGTTCGCTCCGCTACCAAGAGTCGGCGTGACATTTCCGTCACGCAATCTTTACGATTTGTCACGTGACGCGTCGCGCGCGTCGGTTTATCGAACGCCCAACTATGAGCGTAATCACAGTGAAACGAACCGTGATGAGACGAACGCCGTACCGGCGTTCACTGGTTCTGAGGTCATTCCGTGGATTAACCCGAAGTTATTTCGCGAGCGAAAAGAGTTGGGAATTTGCGGTTGAGGCGCTGCTCTTTGCCATCATCGCCGGGATTTCGGCCTGGCCGATCTTCGCTGCCGCCGATGCTGTCTCAGCTTTGCTGAAGTAGCGAAGCCGCCGTATGATCAGCAATCTTGGATGCAGCAATTGCATTCGCCAGGATCAGCCTCCCGTCCGAATTCGCGAGTTAATGCGCGAAAACCTCGACCGCAAAGCCTATTGGCTTTAGCGTCTCGATCTTGTGCAGATGAACGGGAGAATGCCGAGCAGCCGCGAAATCGAACGCAAGTTTTTGCTGAAACGCCTGCCGGAGAGACTGAAACAAGCGCGCCGCTGTGTTATTGCGCAAGGCTATTTGGCTGCGGAACCCGGAGGCAGGCATGTGCGGCTTCGCAAGAAGGGAAAAACCGCGTCACTGACTTTCAAGGTGGGCCGCGCCGCACACCGGGAAGAGCGTGAAATCAAGCTCAGCGCGAAACAGTTCTCCGCGCTCTGGCCAGCGACGGTTGGAAGAAGGCTGTACAAGCTGCGCTACGAAGTGCCTTGGAAAAATT
>QHMQ01000149.1 GCA_003217835.1 Verrucomicrobiota bacterium | reverse complement strand
AACGATGGCGGCTGCGCCCACACCGATGACAAGCGTTAGATCGACATAATCCCAAGTTTGTTTTGCTGGGCGCTCGTCGGGAAGACGATTAAGACGGTTTGAAACGAACAAGACCGGCGCAGCGAGCGCGGCACAGCCCAGGTGGATGATGTAAGTTTCCTTCGTCAGGATCATGCCAGCCAAACCCATCCCGGCACACCAAAGGTACTCGCCTGCTCCAAATTTCCAGAGACCAAGCAGTCCGAGAATGAACAACATCGAAAAGAGCACGAGCCACACCTCGTGAATCGAGTAGCGTCCATAAAAAACAAACCCGGGCGATACCGCCATGGCCAGGGCAGCAATTCGGCTTTCGGTTCGTCCGACTAAGGGCTCGAACTTGAATGCAAGCCAGACGCAACTGATGCTCACAAGCACAACCGGCAGCCGCAACGCCCAGACATTTCGGCCAAACAAGGTTTGCGAGAGCAGCAGAACGTAAAAATGAAGCGGCCCGTGATAATTCGTCGGGTCGTATTTATAGAACCCGTTTTTCATCATTTGGTCGACAAACCAGCCGTTGATTCCTTCGTCGAAATGCGGTGGCTTGATGCCAAGGAGAAAAAAGCGCAGGAAAATGGCGAGCCCAAGAATCAACCACGGCGTCCAACCTGTTTCTGCGAGCCGCGTCCTCCACGCTTCCAGTTGATTGCGCAGCATTGGAAAATCTGCTAGCGCGCCGCCCTCGCCGCTGCTAGTACGCGCTGCAATGCGCATTCTCGTAACCGGTGGCTGCGGGTTCATCGGGAGCAACTTTATTCGGTATATCCTGCAACATTACAAGCCCGCGGACGTGACCAACGTTGATGTGCTCACTTACGCGGGCAATCTCGCCAATCTCGACGGCGTGGTCGAAGAACATGGCGAGCGCTACGAGTTTTTCAAAGCCGACATCGCCAACGCCGATCAGATGGATGCACTCATGACCGAGCATCAATTTTACGCCGTGATTAATTTCGCCGCTGAGTCCCATGTCGATCGCAGCATCAATTCACCCCTCAATTTTATCCATACGAATGTCGTTGGCACAAGTGTGCTCCTCGATTGTGCACGGCGACACGGTGTGCAGCGCGTCATCCAAGTTTCCACGGACGAAGTTTATGGCTCGCTCGGCCCCACCGGCAAATTCACCGAGCAGTCACCGCTCGATCCGAGCTCTCCATATTCGGCGAGCAAAGCCGGCGCCGATCTTCTCGCGCTCGCCTCATTCAAGACCTACGGCCAGGAAGTGCTGGTGACGCGCTGCTCGAATAACTACGGGCCATATCAATTTCCGGAAAAACTAATTCCGCTCATGATCATTAAAGCGCTGCGTGAGGACCCGCTGCCAGTCTACGGCGACGGAATGAATGTGCGGGATTGGATTCATGTGGAAGATCATTGCGCCGCTGTTGTAGCCGCACTTTTCGAGGGGAAGCCGGGATCGATTTACAATTTCGGCGGCGACGGCGAGATGCTGAATATCGATGTGGTGAAAATGATTCTCGATAAACTGGGCAAACCTCACAGCTTGATTTCGTTTGTGACCGACCGACTTGGACACGACCGCCGGTACGCGATCGATTCTTCTCTTGCTGAGCGGGAGTTAAACTGGAAACCGCGGTGCAACTTTAAGAACGGACTCGACGAAACGATTCAATGGTACATCGACAATCAATCGTGGTGGCAACCGTTGCTCGAACGCGCGGAGCGCTATTGAGTGTATGGACCGTCGAGATAAAGAAGTCGAGTTTCAGATAACGCCGCTGCTGCGGTAAACAATGAAACTTGTCATCGTAGGCGCTGGCGGCCGGTTAGGTACCGCGCTTGCCCGCGAATATCGCGAGAAATTTTCGGTCATTGGATTTGACCACGCGCAACTCGATCTCGCAAACGCTGATGAGTTGCGCGAGAAACTGTGCACGATCGATTTCGATCTTCTCATCAATGCGGCTGCGTTTGCCAATGTCGATCTTTGTGAGAAGGAGCGCGACCAGGCTTTTCGAATCAATGCGGATGCGCCGCGCATTCTCGCGGAAATTTGTCGAGACAAGAACGCGAAGCTCATTCATTTCAGCACCGATTACGTATTCGATGGCGGAAAGCGCGAACCCTATATCGAAAACGATCCGGCAAATCCGATCAGCGTGTACGGCGAATCGAAAAGGGCAGGGGAGAAATTCGTCTTACAAACACACGATCGACATCTGGTCGTGCGGGTCTCGTGGGTTTTTGGTCCTGACCGGCCGAGTTTTATCGATGGAATGATTAAGCGGGCCCGCGAAAACGAACAGATTGATGCAATCGCCGACAAATTTTCCACGCCCACTTACACGCACGACATCGCCCAAATGTTGCCACAGTTTTTCGAGGTAGATGTTGAGGGCGGCATTTTGCATTTTGCCAACGCGGGCGAATGCAGTTGGCAGGAGTATGCGCAATGGGCGCTCGATTGCTGCGCCACTGAAGGAATTGCGCTGAAAGCGAAAATCGTCGACGCGCTTAAGCTAGCCGACATGAAAAATTGGAGCGCGCGCCGTCCGGTTTATTCAGTCCTTTCCACTGCAAAATACAGTGCGCTGACGGACGTTTCGTCGCGGGCTTGGCGTGATGCCGTCGCTGACTATATTAGGCGCTTCTATTCACACAAATGAGAACACGCATTTTCGCTTTTACATTGTCGATCTTTCTTTGCGCCATCGCGCGCGCGGAACTGAAATGGGAACAGACCGCGGTCGAATTGCATCCGACAGCCGGGGACAAAGAGGCGGTCGGCCATTTCAAATATCAGAACACCGGCAGCCAACCGGTGCGGTTTAAATCCGTCCACACCTCTTGCGGGTGCACGGTGGCGCAATCTCAAAAGGAGGAAGTGCCGCCCGGAGAAAAAGGCGAGATTACCGCAACCTTCAAAATCGGCGATCGTACCGGCACTCAGGTCAAAAACGTCACAGTCGAGACGAACGATCCGGATCATGCGACCACGGTACTCACGCTCAAAGCAGTGATCCCGCAAGAACTTGAGATCAATCCAACATTTGTGTTTTGGGGACAGGGCGAAGCGCTCAAGTCAAAGTCGATTGTGGTTCGCGCTAGCAAAGATTTTCCGGTCAAACAATTGAAGGTCACTTCTTCGAGTCCGGATTTCCAAACAAAGGTCGAACAGACGGGTAACGGGCAGTTCAAGATCGACGTCCAGCCGCGAGAGACTAGCCGGGAGATCGCGGCGAAATTAGTGATTCAACCGGAAGATTCGCCGAAAGTGTTTTATGCCACTGCGCGTGTGACGAACGCTCCGGCCATCCAGTAGATCGTGAGATCTTCGCTCGTGCGTCAGGCGCTCATTCTGGCGGCGCTTGCGCTGCTTCCCGGAATTGGGCAGGCGATCTATTTTCGTGATAAAGTCTCGTGGCAGTCGCCGATTCCGGCTTCCGAGATGGTTACCGTGGCGCAGGCGCGCACTTGGGATGGAAATGCGATCTGGGTAGATGCGCGACCAGATGCGGAATTTGAACGGGATCATGTCCCTGATGCTGTGCCGTTGAACGAAGACCGCTGGAACGAGCTGCTTCCGCAATTTCTGGTGACGTGGTCGCCCGAGAAACGCGTCGTTGTCTATTGCAGCAGCCAAAGTTGCAATGCCAGCCGCGAAGTCGCGCGCCGCTTGCGCGGTGAGGCGCAATTAAAAGACGTCTTCGTTCTTCAAGGCGGCTGGGAAGAATGGCTCAAATCGAGAAAGTGAAATTCGTTTGGCGAATTGTGGATTTTGTCGTCGCCGGGCTTTTTATCGTCGCTGGGCTGACGAAAATATTCGATTTGGATCATGTGATTGCCGATCTTCGGCATCTTCGCCTCGGTGATTTGCTCATCGATCTTCAGAGCATTCGGTTCGCTGATCCGGCTGCTTTCGCGAACGACATCGATAACTACAAGATTCTGCCGTGGACGATCGGTGTCGCTCTGGCGTTCTATCTGCCGTGGTTGGAAATCTTTTGCGGAATCGCGCTGATCGTGCGCCGTCTATATCTCGGAGGATTATCGATCTTGACCGCGCTCGTTTGCGTTTTCACAGTCGCGACAATCGCGGCAAAAGTTCGCGGCTTGGATATCACCTGTGGCTGTTTCGGTCACGCCAGCAAGAATTGGAGCTTTTCCGGCCATATGGCGCTCGATCTTGCGATCCTCGCTGCGTTGCTCGCGCTATATTTCAAAGTTGGGTCCGGAAATAGACTGCAAAATGCCGTCTAATTCTCGTTAGATGTAGTAATCCGCCTAGATAATTATGACCCTCAGATACTGGATCAGGATTATCGGAAATTACCCTTGTCGGATTCGGTTTGCTTTGTTTGCCGAGCATTGGCAGGAGCCCTCAGAGTTACGGCGGTGGATTCGCGATTCTATCCGACACGGGTTCTCTCGTTTGGATCGCAGTGGTTCTTATTGTTAGTGGCGCGATAGTCTTTCTGAGTTCTTTTGTTGGCGGCGATAGCGTGCGATGAAACCACGCCAAACATCTAACCCTGCAATGCAGCCAACCGCTGGCCGCTGCGATGCGTAGCTTTCACATGACTTCAACACTTCCACTGCACTTGATGGTCTCCATCGCCAGCGGTGGCTGATCTTATTTTCGTTAGGCTGCTGTT
>QHMQ01000066.1 GCA_003217835.1 Verrucomicrobiota bacterium | reverse complement strand
CTCAAAGCGTCGCTTCCAAAAAACTTGCGAATTGTCGTGGAGAATCGCAAAACGTCTCCCTCGCGCTGATCGGGAAGTGAGGAGATGACCGATGCGATCGCTTCGGGTGTGGCAACGAGCGGCTCCTTTTAGATGAGGTGAGGTTATCGCCAAGGGCGTCTCGCTGCGATCAGGGCTCCACTTTTCACATATCGCGAAACGCCGGGCGCTGCGCGACCGGCACGACTCACAATGGTCTCATGGCGTAAGTACAGGACCAGATGACGCGAAGTCTGGCGCGTCCCTGTGCTAGGATTTGTGCTAGAATGATGGGGCTTCTACTCGTCTATCGCGATTGGGTCAATTTTGCGGAGTAGGCCCCATTTTCTCTCGTAAATAGTTGCTTTTTGAAACGAAGAGCGATGTTTGAAATCGACGATTTCGCAATCCTAAGTGTGGCGCGTCTGCCGATTTCGCTACCCTGGCAACGAGATTTCAGATTTCCGGTCTTGGATTTCGAATTGTGCGGAAAATGATGAGCGCCTACACTGAAGTGGCCGACCCCTGGGATATGGCCGGTGCTGCTCCAGCGGTAGACGCGGCTGGTGCTGGTTTCTTTTTGGCGGCAGCTTCGGCCAGTTTGGTATCAACCTCTGCGGCCTCGGTCGGGCAAATGCTGTGATAGTACGTGTTCGACTTCGACAGCTCCTTCTTGCGAGTGAGCAACGCGTCGAACCGTTCGCGGCTGCTTAGTTCGTAAACCTTGTCCATTTTGATCGCTTCGAACGGGCAAACCTCGACGCAGATCTGGCAGCTCATGCAGACGGAAATATCAATGTCGAAGACGGCCGGATAAAACTGCGGCTTGCCCATGTAATCGGGCTTCTTGTCTTCGCTCTTAATAATATAAATGCATTGCGGCGGGCATTCCTTCTCGCAGATCTTGCAGGCAACGCATCGCAATCCGGCCTCCGGATCATCGGTGTCGTAAATAAGGAATGGAAAGTTGCGGTAGTTCTCGGGTAGCGGACTGCGTTCCTCCGGATACTGGACCGTAATTAGACGCTCCTTCTCGAAATAACTTCCGACGAAGTTTCGCAAGGTAACCGCCATGCCACTCAGTATGCCTGCGCCAATCATCGATCGACTTCTCCCATCACGATATCCACGCTGCCCAGGATTACCATCACGTCGGCGACTGTATGCCCAAGGCAAAGATCTTCCAGAACTGTCAGGTTGATGAAACTCGTCGGCCGCACTCGGTAACGGTACGGATTCGTTCCGCCGTTGCTGATTAGATAGAAACCGAGTTCGCCTTTGGGCGCTTCGATGCGTCCGTACGCTTCGCCCGCGGGCGGGCGAAAGGCACGAATCTTCACCTTCGGATTCATGACGGGACCCACCGGGACTTGTTCGAAAGCCTGCTTAAGGATTCCGACGCTCTCTCGCATTTCGAGCGCACGCATCATTAACCGATCGTAGGTATCACCGTGCTCGCCAAGCGGCACCCGGAATTTGAAGCGCGGGTAGAATCCATAGCCATCCACTTTTCGCACGTCGTAGTTGACCCCACACGCGCGGAGCATTGGGCCAGTAATGCCGGCGTTGATCGCCAAATCGGCCGACAGTTTGCCGACCTCTTGCGTGCGGGCGATGACAACCTCATTCGAAAGAATCAGGTTCTCGAATTCATCCAAAAATCGCGGAAACGAATCGACAATCTTCTTTGCGCGCTCCATCCAATCCGGTCCCGCATCGACTCGGCATCCGCCGAAACGCATGTAGTCGCACATCATGCGCGAGCCCGAGAGCGACTCAAACAGATCGAGAATCTTCTCACGCTCGCGAAATGCGTACATGAGGGGGGTGCCCCACGCGCCCATATCGCTGAGCAGAAATCCGAGTAGCGAGGCGTGATTTTGAAGTCGGGTTAGTTCGGCCAGAATCACGCGCAGATATTCGGCGCGCGCGGGAACCGCAATGCCGGCGAGCTTTTCGACACTGAGGGCGTAGGCCCAGTTGTTTGTCATTGAGCAAAAGTAATCGAGCCGGTCAGTGTAAGGCATCGAGCCGAGGTAGCTGGTGTTCTCCCCGATTTTTTCGTGATTACGATGCAGGTACCCGAAAACGGGCTTCAGCTTACGGACGATCTCGCCTTCGAGTGCGACGTTCATGCGAAACACCCCATGGGTCGAGGGATGTTGCGGCCCCATCGACACTTCCATCAACTCGCCCTCGAGCCGTGCGCCCATTGTCGTTGGTGGTCGCTCGGCTGGCTCGAAGGTTTGGATCGTCGCGCTCATTGCGGTTGCGCAGTGATATTTTCCGCGCCATCCAAATACGGCCGCGGAGCGTAATGCTCTCTCGCCTTCGCCAACACATCGTCATGCGGCGTCGGCTCGTATTCGTAATCATCGGGCTCGCGATAATCTTTGCGCATCGGATAATCCTGGAACTCGTCCCACATCAAAATGCGCCGCAGATCCGGGTGGCCGTCGAACCGAATACCATAGAGATCAAAAATTTCCCGCTCCTGAAATTCAGCGCTCCGATAACTGGGTGTAAGCGACGGCAAACGCGCGCCCTTTGCGCGATCGACCGTTCGCATCCGAATCACGACCGGACCATGTTTATGCGTCATCGAGTAAAGGTGATAAACCGCTTCGAGATAGCCGGGGACCAATTCCTCGTGCGCTTCATCGACTTCCTTCTCCTCGCCGTCGATGACCCTTTTCACTTTCACGGTCTTCTTCACGGTGCGATCAAGCCAATCCACACCGGTCGCGTTCGAGCAAAAATCCAGTCGCAATGCCGGATCATCGTGCAGGAATTTTACGACCGCGGCCGCGTGTTCATTGTCAATCAACAATGACGATTGCTGCGACGGGCCGGGATTTGGGATGATGTCGATCTTAGCTCCAGGAACAGCGGCCTCGGCGCCGCCTTTGATTTGCTCCAGCGATTCCACGTCAGGTGCGCTCGATCTTCGGCGGCTCAAAAACATCCGGATTCGCTGGCGGCTCCAAATCGTGTGCGCCGAACGCCGGCACTGGAAACTCGCTCGGTTGAGCCGGATTGAGATGCTCGGCCCTGTTGTCGCCGGTCAGCTTCTGCCCGTCGATCTTCCGCTGTAGTTCCATGAAAGCGTGTAACAACGCTTCGGGGCGTGGCGGGCAACCGGGAATGTAAACATCGACCGGGATATAACGGTCGATTCCTTTAAGCACGTTATAGCCTTGTTTGAATGGTCCACCGGAAATTGCACAGGCACCCATGGAAATGACGTATTTCGGATCAGGCATCTGATTGTAGAGCCTCACAATTTGCGGCGCCATTTTCTTGGTCACTGTCCCCGCCACGATCATCAGATCGGCCTGACGCGGCGATGGCCGGAAAATTTCGCCACCGAACCGCGCGAGGTCGTAGCGTGATGCCGCGGTGGCGATCATCTCGATCGCGCAACAAGCCAGCCCAAACTGCAGCGGCCAGATCGAGCTCCGTCGACCCCAATTGTAAAGATCCTGCATCGAGGTCACCCAGATCCCCTGTCGTTGCAGTTCGCTCCGAAGCCCTTCGTCGATTTGCCCGCTCATGTCCTGATTAACCCTCTAATCTATACCCTTTTAACCTTTTTAACGTCGAAAGTCATTTCGCCCAATTTAAGCATCCTTTACTCCATGCCCAAACGAGTCCTTCAATCAGCAATAGCAGGAAAACCAAGATCGCAATGAAAGCTCCGACCGGCAAACCGGTGAACGCCACCGCAAACGGCACCAGAAAAATTGCCTCGACGTCGAAGATCAGAAAAATGATGCAGTAGAGATAATACTGTGATCTGAACTGCACTTGGGCTTCCCCGAGGGACTCGACCCCGCACTCGTAGATCGCATTTTTTTCCGCACCCGGCTTTGGCGGCTGGAAAAAACGTCTCCAGAGCCAGGCCAATGCCAGCGGCAGCAATGGAAATACGAGCGCGACGCCGACAAAAATGATGATAAAAAAATAGGGATCAGGCGTCATGATATCCATCACTGGCGTAAACGGAGCGTATGCTCATGCGAAACTTTGCCAAGAAAGCCCCGCGTCATCAATACTGCGAGTTTGAACGGAAAGCGCTCGGGCCTACCTAACTCTACGGAAAATTATTTCCCCGAGTCTCGCGATTTTCTGCCAAGCCATCCGCGCCGTTTAGGCTTGGATTCCTCAGCAGGCATCGGCGTGGATTCCTTCGGTTCCGGGGCGGGCTCGTTCGCCTCAACGGCGCTTTCTTTTTTTGCCTTGGTGCCCTTCTCTTCCGTGGCTTTCTCCTCGGCCACTTGTGCTGCATCGACCCATTCGATAAAGGCCATGGGAGCGGAGTCGCTCTTGCGTTGGCCGAGCCTCACGATGCGCGTGTAACCCCCATTGCGATCGGTCGATCTCGGCGCGATTTGGTCGAACAATTTCTTCACGGCGATCTTTTGCCGCAATGTTGCCAGGGCATTCCGTCGCGCGTGGATCGATCCTTTCTTTCCGAGCGTCACCATTTTCTCCGCGAGGGGTCTAACCGCCTTCGCCTTGGCGAGTGTCGTCTTGATGCGTTGGTGTTCGATCAAGGCGCAAACCTGATTGGCCAGCAGCGCTTTGCGGTGCTCAGCCGTGCGGCCAAGCTTAACCGTTTTTTTTTGGTGCCTCATGGATTCGGCGAATGTGATTGTCGATCCAACGATGATTACTGTTCGGCAGCCGCGCCGTTCGGGCTGGCACCATCAGCGCTCGCCGGGACGTCCACAAGACCTGGGTCGAATTTCATCCCCAGGCTCAAATCAAGCTGTTGCAGTTTGTCTTTGATTTCGTTGAGCGATTTCTTGCCGAAGTTGCGATACTTGAGCATCTCGGCCTCGGTTTTTTGCGCTAGCTGACCCACCGTCGTGATATTCGCGTTGTTCAGGCAATTTGCGGCGCGAACACTCAACTCGATTTCGTTTACGCTCATATTGAGCAGCTTCTTGAGCTTGATGTTCTCTTCGCTGACACCGGCCGGCCGTTCGTCGAATTCGATCACGTCCTCATTGAAGTTTACGAAAACATCAAGGTGATGGCGCAAAATCGCGGAGGCTTGGAGCAGTGCGTCCTCTGGGGTCAATCGTCCGTCGGTCCAGATTTCGAGGATGAGTTTGTCATAATCGGTCCGCTGACCGACACGTGTATTTTCGACCGCGTACTTCACACGCGTTACTGGCGAGAAAATTGAATCAATTGGGATCAAACCAATCGGTTGATCGGCGCGCTTGTTTTCTTCGCCTGTCGCGAAACCGCGTCCGACACGCACTTCGAGCTCTGCATCAAATTTATGTTTCTTGTCGAGCGTGCAGATCACCTGCTTGGGATTGAGTACATCGTAGCCTTGTACCACTTGGATGTCCCCGGCAGTGACTTCGCCTTCCTTGTTCACGACCAACGAAAGCTTGCGCGGTTCATGATCGTCGGCTTTGAATTTCACCCTCTTCAAATTGAGGACGATGTCGGTTACATCCTCGACGACGCCTGGGAGTGTCGCGAACTCATGTTGGGCACCCGTGATTTGCACCGCGGTGATGGCCGCGCCCTCCAGAGAGGAAAGCAGAACGCGGCGGAGTGAATTTCCAACGGTGTGACCGTAGCCGGCTTCAAACGGCTCGGCCACGAACTTGGCGTAAGTTTCTGTAGCAGTGTCCTCGTCTTTGACGAGAGTTTTCGGCATCTCAAAACGACCGTAACGGATTGGCATGACTAATTTTCGATTGTCGATTGTCGATTTGCGATTTGTAAACACTTGACCACGTCATGTAGCGCCTACGGAGATCGAAATCTGAAATCTTAAATCCGAATTCCTTCTTGCCGGGTTTCCCCTGGCGAGTGCGGCTTCACGTCCAGCGACGGAGACCCAGGGACCAACGGCGTAACTTCAAAAACTCGCTGCGGAACGAGAAATAAAGACCAACTCGGTGACTTTGCAAGCGGCAATTCCTGTAGGGGAAGCCGTTGGCTTCCCCATGGGACGACAACGTCGTCCCCTACAGCTGTCGAGAATCAGTTCTCGATGATGTCGTCCGGCAACTCGTTCCCTCCAGTCGACCTCTTCGGGAAATGCGCGGCGAGCGTGTTGCCGGTTTCTTCAATCGTTTCGACGAGTGCGCGGCTGAATTTTTCATTCTGGAAATGCGCGCGCATGGCATCGATAAGTCGTTGCCAGAACTCCCGACCGCATTTTTCATGAACGGCTTGGTCGCCTACCACGGCAAACTTATGCGCCCGGGGCGCGACGAAAATGAGCACGGCATTGCGCTCGCGCGTTTTGTGCATGCCGAGTCGATGAAATTTTTTCTGGGCAGCAATCAGTGGATCTGCACTCAACTTGCCGCGCTGGACATAAACCCGGATTTGACTGGAGGTTTTCGATTCCGCTTCCCGAATCGCCCCAACGATTCGGTCGTGTTCGAGCCTACTGAGAAATTCCTTCGTTCGCATTTGGCTACCAGCTCGAACCTGCCCCGCCCCCACCAAAACTGCCGCCTCCGCCGCTGAATCCGCTGGATCCACCGCCACCGGACGACCAACCGCCTCCGCCGCCACCCATCGGGAAAAATGAATAGCCGTAACCACCGAACCGGCGAATGACCTTTGAAACCAGGACCAACACAATGACAAAGACAATGAAGAGCAAGAAACTAGGAGCGCCCGTTTTACCGCGTTTCTCCGCAACCGTTTTTCCCGATCCTTTGTAATCGCCCCGGATCGCTTTGCAGATCAAATCGATACCACTGGCGAGCCCGCCTTCATAATCGCCACTACGAAAATGGGGCTTGATATGGTACTCGGTGATGTCGAATGCCGTAATGTCTGGCAGCGCACCTTCGAGGCCGTAGCCGACCTGAATAAACACCTTGCGATCCTCAATGAAGACGAACAGCACGGCGCCGTTGCGTTTATCTTTTTGGCCGACGCCCCAAGATTGGGCAACACGCTGTGTGTAATCGTCGACCGACGAATCGCTTTGCATCTTCGGAAATACCGCGACCACGACTTGATTGGACGTTTCGCGCTCGAATTGCGCGAGCTGCTCGTTAAAGCGCAGCGCGGCTTCCTTTGAAACAACGCCGGCGTAATCGTTGAAGTAGCGATCAGGCTTGGGCGGGATCGCTTCAACCGCGGACGCGGTTGAGGCGACAAGGACGGCAATCGTCGCGACAAAGAGCGCGATCTGTTTCATGTTACTGTAGCGGCAGCCGTGTCGGCCACTCCCAGCCGGAGTGACAGTTCGCGGGCGACACTCCCGCCAACGCAGTAACATCGACAATCACAATTACGGCGACCCGGTCGGTGCAGGAGACGCAGCGGCGGGCGTGCCAAAATTAAAATTCACAGCCGGTGGTCGCTCCGCGCCTTGTTGCGCTGTGAAAAATGGGCGCTGCGCAAAACCGAACATTCCCGCGATGAAATTTGTCGGGAAACTTCGCACCGCCGTGTTGTAATTCTGCACCGCAGTATTGAAATTTCCGCGCTCGACGGAAATACGGTTCTCGGTTCCTTCAAGCTGCGCCTGCAGGCCGAGAAAATTCTGGTTCGCCTTTATCTCGGGATAACGCTCAACCACCACCAACAACCGAGAGAGCGCATTACTCAATTGCCCCTGTGCCGCTTGAAATTGCTGGAGCTGCGCGGCCTCGGTTGGCGCCTTGTTCGGATCGAGTTGCACGCGGCCGACGCTGGCGCGTGCATTCGTCACTTCGACCAGGGTTGATTTCTCGAAATTGGCCGCGCCCGAAACTGTGTTCACCAGATTTGGAATCAAATCTGCGCGCCGCTGATAGACGTTTTGAACCTGCGCCCAACTTTGATCGACACTTTGCTGCAAGCGAACCAGGCGATTGTAACTGCCGCCTAGCGCGAGGGCCGCAATAACGACAATGAAAAGCAGAATGGCTAGGACCACGCCGCAACCGAGCGCGAATTTGTTCATAAGATTGTGAATCGTTCAAGAAATGCTCCGCCAAGTCAACCCCCGCGGCCAAGCACCAGCCGTAGGAAATGCGCGTCTGAGAATTTTGCGTTTGATCCTTGCCGCACAATGATTGCCTTCAACGATGGAATGATGAAAAGCCGCTGATAGCCCGAGCCAAGTGCCACCACCATGTCTGCCGGCGCATCCTTACAGATGCAAACATTCGTCCATTGCGCATTCTGCCATGGTAAGTCGAGCATTCGTTCCATGTCGCCCTCCAGTCCGTTCGGCGCCTGTTGATTTAGCCAAAATGTGAGGCCGTATGATGGGTTTGCCTGCGAGCCGGCAAACGCCTCGCGCAACAAAGTTGCCGGAACAATTTGGCGCCCGTGATAATTACCGCGCCCGAGGACCAACTCGCCCAGGCGCGCCCATTCCCAAGCAGTCAATTCAAATCCTGTTGCGGGCAGCGGATTGCCGCGGGCGTCTTTTTTGAAGTTGAGACGACCGAGTCCAAGGCGGTTCGAGACATGTCCTTCGAGGTAGGCGGTGGTATCACGTCCTTTTAATTTTTGGCGCAGCAGTTCGGAAAAAATCTGGAGATGACTCGGGCCATAGATGAAAATCGAGCCGGGTTCCGCAACGGTCGGCAATCGAATCGCCATGGCATTTCGGTCGCGGATCGACGCACGCTGAAGGCGTGAAGCGCCTTCAATACTATCGGTCTGGTTGAGTAACTGACGGATGGTGATCTGCGATTTGCGCGGGTCCCCCTTCCACTCAGTGATTGTGTCGGAGACGGGATCATCGAGCTTGAACAATCCTTCGTGTACCGCCGAGAGCGCGGCGATTCCCCAAAAACTTTTTGTCCCACTGAAGATAGGCCATCTTCCGCGCGCCGATCCACCATTGGCATAATGCTCAAAAATCGTCCGGCCATTTTGCATGACGAGCATGGAAATGCCGCGCTTGCTCTCGGAATATTTTGCGGCGCGCGCGCTGTCAGCGGCGCGCAACTGCCCAAATGCAGTTGTGGATGTGGCGATGAGAAAAAAAACTGCGAGAAGCGCTAGTACTCTTGTTGTTTGGAAAACCACCTGGCATTTGTAATCGGCACCGGTCTTGAGGACAACAAACCGTTCGATCAGCGCGAGGTGGATTGGATAGCGCACGCGTCTCAAGTGACGCCGAAAACGTGCCGTTTTCGCGGACTTGAGCGATGAGAAAGATTGTTTTGGCGAGACGCGCGCTATCCGGAATTTGCCGCGCCGACTCAGCTCGTCGAGGCCGGCGCAGCTTGATCGCTCGCAACCGGTGGCACGGCCGACTCTTTCGACTGCGGGCGGGCGTCAGCGACGCCGGCTACAGCGGGCTGCGAGCGCGCGCTTACGGGCAGATAACGCTTTCGCAACTCTTCCACGTTTGGCAATTCATCTAGTGTGCGCAGGCCGAAGTGATCGAGAAAAAATTGCGTCGTTTCATAGAGAAGCGGACGGCCGGGAATTTCCGCGCGTCCAGCGATTTTTACGAGTCCGCGTTCCATCAAGGTTTGGAGCACTCCATCGATGTTGACGCCACGGACGGCTTCGACATCGGCACGTGTAATCGGTTGGCGGTAGGCAATGATTGCGAGCGTCTCGAGCGCGGGCGCGGTCAGGCGCGCCGGTTTGGGCGCTGGAAAAAGCTGGCTCACCCAACGGACGAAAACTGGGTCGGTGACGAGCTGCCAGCCTTCGGCTTTTTCGACAATTTCAAAGGCGTGCTGCTCCCGAACGCATTCGATTTTCAGTTGCTCGAGCGCCGCCGCGACTTCCGCTTCAGTCGCGCGTGCAAACTCGTTAGGCGAAAGTTCGTCTTCCGCGCCCGCGCCCTTGATCGCTGCGGCCAGTTCACGGATTGATAGTGGCTTCTGCGCGCTGAAAAGGAGCGCTTCAACAACACGCGACAAGTTCATTCAAAAAAGACTTTATCCAGGAACCAGGAGAGCAGGAAAGAGATTAATTGGCTCCTAATTGGTTCCGATGGCTTGTTGAATTGCGT
>QHMQ01000065.1 GCA_003217835.1 Verrucomicrobiota bacterium | reverse complement strand
CTAAAGAATGGGTTTTTCCCTTCGCGTCGGTGAGCGAAAAATCTGGCGCCGCGCTGCCAACCGGAGGTGGATCAAACGCGTAGAGCGCCGTGGTTACAAGTGAAGCAACGATGGTCAGTATGAGTTTTGTTTTCATAAATTATTCAGAAGCGACAGTGCGCGAGATGGTTTCAAGTTTTTCAAGAATGATGCTCTTCGTGAGCAATTCGGGAAAAACGATTGGTTCCTCGGATTTACCGCGATAGAGCACGTAAAGTGGGACACCTGGCCGGCCAAATTGTTGCAATAATTTTGTGATTATAGGATCGCCGTTGGTCCAATCAGCTTTCAATTTAACAACGGCATGTCGCTGAAACGCTTCGCGCACCGGTGCGCTTTCAAGCACATTCGCTTCATTGAATTTGCAGGTAAGGCACCATGCCGCCGTAAAATCGACAAACACAGAATGGCCTTGCTCCAGTTCCACTTGCAATCGCTCGGGGGTGAACGCCTGCCAGTCACCTTGGAGTTGTGAATTGGCGGAGGTGCCGTTCGTTGAGCGAAACTTCCCGCCGATGAAATAAATACCGCTGCAGATTACAAGCGCGAGCAGGAGCACGATGGAAATCTGTCTCGTCGCAACCGATGCGCTCGGCACGACGAATGCGCCTTTCATCCAGCACGCGATACTCACGAAGAGCAGAAAACAGCTCGCCCAAATCGCGCCCTCTAGGCCTCGTTGCGCGCCGAGCACGTAAAGCAGGAAGAGCAGTGTCGCGAGGAGCAGAAATCCCATGAATTGCTTCACGTGGAGCATCCAAGGTCCCGGCTTTGGCAGAAAGCGCAGCCAGGCCGGTCGCGCACAGAGCAGCAAATATGGGGCGCTCATTCCAGCCGCAATTGCGACAAACATCGACAATATGATCGCTGGAGATTGAGCGAAGGCGAAGCCGAGCGCTGTTCCCAAAAAGGGCGCGGTGCACGGAGTTGCCAGTACGGTTGCGAAAACTCCCTGGAAAAATGAACCCGCTTCGCCCTCGCCCCCGCTCCAGGAAAGCAATCCGCGGGTTGTGCTTTGCGGTAACGAAATTTCAAAAACACCAAACAAATTGAGCGCAAATACGAGAACGATGACGCTCAAAAAGAGGACGAAATATGCATTCGTAAACTGGAGCCCCCCCCAGGTAATTTCGCGACCCGCGGCTTTGAGCGCTATCAACAGGGCCGCCAGACCGATAAACCATGCAAAAATCCCCCCGGCAAAAGCGATTCCACTACGCAAGATTTTCTGGCGGCTTTGCCCCGCATGCTGAACGAAACCGAAAATCTTGAGCGAGATGACTGGCAGAACGCATGGCATCAAGTTCAAAATGATTCCGCCCAGAAAACCAAAAAAGAGAAAGGTTAAGATTCCGTGCGCTGGAGTGGAACCGCCGCTCGAAGCAATCGCACCGTTTACGATTTGCCAGGCGGCACGGTCTTCACCGTTGGCTTGCTGGCCGAAAACGAGCAACCCTTCCAACGACGATAAATTTTTGTTCGCCGCCTCCATTGGAATGCGGAAGTTAATTTCGTTTCCGTTGCGCGACTCAATTTTCGGATGACCGACCACGGTGTTGTCTGGTGGCAACGGGAAGAAACCTACCGTCGGGTAATTTGCCAGCGCCGCCGTCGTTAGGCTGAGACGAAGATCAGATCCAGCGCGACTCCAATTTGCCTTTACGGTTTCGGGTAGATTTTGCGGAAGCAAGCGGCGCCAGCGCGCAAAGAGTTCCTGGTTCGCAGGATTGCTTGCCGATGCAATCGGAAGATCGACATCCAACTTTGCACTGCCGGGAATGCAGATCTTTTCGCAAACAAGCCAGCTTGCGTCTACGGAAAGTTTTACTGACGACTTGTCGATCTTGGCCGGCGGTGTGAGCTGCTGGATGAGCAGGGCTTCGTCTTGATAGCCGTAGGTTTGGATGTCGCCCGGGTCGTTCGTTTTCAACGGAATCGGCCATTGGATTTCACCCGCTTTCCAACCCGCCGGCAGGTTCCACTTGATTTCGGTCGGCAGGCCGGCGTCACCGGCAAATTTCCAGTAAGTATGCCAGCCGGGAGCCATTCGAAGCCGCAAACCAATGGCGAAAGGTTTCCCTGGAACAACAGCGTCTGTATCGGCCAACAGTTCCGCCTTGACGAGTTCCTTCCCCTGATAAGTCTGGCTTTTACCCTCGGGCGCGAGGGCGAAGATCGACAGGTAGACGATCGCATGCGCGCCAAGCCAAAATGCCGATTTCATTGTATTTAAGTAGCACCCGCGGAAGGGCGCGGCAATGTGCGCCGGCCAGCAAACAAATCGGAATAATCCTGTTCCGAGAAATTTTCCCGAACGTTAGGGAACGATAAAAATTTTATCGGTCCACGGATCTTTTACCTTGCTGCCAGATGTGTAACCGCTCACATCGACATATCTTCCACTGGCATCAAAAGGACTGAGGACGTATCCAGGTTTGCCGGGGACTAACTTAGCCGTCGGAAATTCCAGCTGCGCAGAAGCAGCATGCGTCGACGGCGAGGGTTTTGTTTTCGTTTCCGCCGTCTCCTTGCGACTCACACGCGGAGCAATAGTTGCCGACGGATTTTGAACTCTGGGGGCTACAGGTTGCGATTGCTGCTGTGTCACAGTCATCTTCGGCGCGGGAACCGGTTCGCCTGGCGTCGTAACATCGGACGACGTTGTCTCTGTTGTCGTAGCCGCGGTTGATGAATCATCGCGGTGTCCCTTCAAGGCGTAATGCACCGGCGCGGTGGCAACGCGATACGAACCGACCGCGACACCGCGGGTCACATGATACGATGTGACCGCTACATCGCGAGTCGCTCGACATCCTCCGAGCAAAACCGCCGTAAAGATCAAGGCTTGCGCGACTGCATTCATTCTAGTTCCTATACAGATGTCTCGTCATCGCTATCTGTTCAATGATTTAACGCAGCAACATCCGCCATGAAATCGGAGATGTCCTGATCAGTCACCGACCACGAACACATCAGGCGGTAAACATCCGGCTCAATGAATTTGTAAAAATGCCAGCCGCGCGCATGGAGATCGCGTGCAAGTTTCTCATTCATTCGGACAAATACCGCGTTTGCCTCGACCGAAAAGACGATGTCGATCTTAGCCTCCGTTTTCAGCCGATTCGCGAGCTGACGCGCCGCACGATTGGCATGCTGTGCGTTCCACAGCCAAACGTCATCTGTCAAAAGTCCGAGCCATGGCGCGGCGAGAAAACGCATTTTCGAACCGAGCTGGCCTCCTTGCTTGAGCCGATAATCGAATTCGCGCGAAAGCTCTTTTTTAAAAAAAATAACCAGCTCGCCGGCCGCCAGGCCATTTTTCGTGCCTCCAAAGCATAGAACATCAACGCCAACTTCCCACGTAATCGCTTTCGATGCGCAATTGAGGGCCGCGACCGCATTGGCAAAACGCGCGCCGTCCATGTGCAGCAACATTTCGCGATCACGGGCAAATCCGCTGATTGCCGCAACCTCCTCGGGCGCGTAAATCGTTCCCAGTTCGGTTGATTGAGTGATGCTGATCGCGCGCGGCTTGTGCGAATGCAGTTCGTTCTGGCGTGCGATCATCACTTCTGCTTGGCCGATGTCTATCTTCCCGTTGGCGCCATCAATCAAGAGCAGCTTCGACCCGTTTGTAAAAAATTCCGGCGCGCCGCACTCGTCCGTGTGAATGTGTGAATGTTCGTGGCAGATAACGCTCTCGAATGAATGGCAAAGCTGCGCCAGCGCCAACGCGTTTGCCGCGGTGCCGTTAAAAACAAAATAGACATCGCAATCAGTCTCGAAGATCTCGCGGATACGATCGCATACGCGCTCCGTCCATTGATCTTCGCCGTATGAGGGTACCTCGCTCGTATTTGCTTTTTCCAGCGCCGCCCATGCCTCCGGACAAATCCCTGCCGTATTGTCACTGGCAAACTTATGGCGCCCGCCAGCTTGGCTCATGTCGATCTTGCTAATCGCGTTCGGCCCGGGGAGCAAATGAGTACGTGTGCACCCCCGAAAAAGAGATTGCCTGACGAACCCGAGCCCTGGGCCTCTGGAGTCCACCAGGCAAATCTCTCCACTTGCTCCCCGAAATTCTGTGCAACCGTTTCACTTATTAGTTCGATTACGGCCCGCCAATTGACCGTCTCCGGGACCGGATTATTTGCCGACCACGAAATAAGTCTCTTCCGCTTTGCCTAACCTAAACAGCGGACTAATTTCGTGGATGAGGTCGCTCCAAAGCGAGGTTGAGCAGCGTGGCACGCGCATTTTCGAGCTGATCGATCAGCATCCGGGATCGCTTTTCAGCAAGGCCGGTTTTTATCAGCGGATGATGGCGCTCTCAATGCGCGATGAGCAGTTCAAAGTGCAAATGTTTCGCTTTGTAGATGTTCTGCCGTCGCTTCGCAAATCGGGTGATATCGTCCAGCATCTCGAAGAATATTTCGCCGGTATGCACAACGGCTTCGCGCCAGCGATTCAGAGCGGTGTGCGCGTCGCACGCTTCGTGCCGTGGATCAGCGCATTCATCCTGCGACGCAACGTTTCCGGAATGGCGCGGCAATTTATCGCCGGAAAAAATTGCGCAGATGTGATGAAAACGTTGCGCAAGCGGCACGCAGAGAAAATCGGGTTCACTGTCGATCTTTTGGGCGAGGCTGTCCTCAGTGAAAAAGAGGCCGATGAATATGCGGCGCGTTGCCTCGATTTGCTGGAGTGCCTCGTCCGCGAAACCCAAGGTTGGCTCTATTCGCAGATGAATCCGGCCGATCCGACTGACGCCATTGCGCATCTCACGCCGAAGCTGCGACCAATTCTACGCCGGGCACGCGAACTCGGTGCGTTCATCAATTTCGATATGGAAAGTTACGCGCACAAAAATATAACCCTCGAGCTATTCAAAACGACGTTTGGTGAGGGAGAATTCAAGGACTGGCCGGACGCCGGTATCGTGATTCAGGCTTATCTACGTGATGCCGAAGCCGATTTGCGCGATCTGATCCATTGGGGCCGCGCGCGCGGCACGCATTTCACCGTGCGGCTGGTGAAAGGCGCCTACTGGGATTACGAAACAATTAAATCGCGTTAGAACGGCTGGGATTGTCCTGTTTATTTTCA
>QHMQ01000064.1 GCA_003217835.1 Verrucomicrobiota bacterium | reverse complement strand
CCTTGACGGCATGGATCAGCGCTTCTTTCGACTGGTCCAACGCATCAAGATCGTGTGCAGCTTCGAGATGCGCCGCGGCCAATTTGTCGTCGATCGCCAGCGCAGCGCGTGCATCGGCCAGTGCGAGCGGGATCTGGCGCAGATCGCGCAACGTTTTTGCGCGCGCGGCGAGCGACTCGGCGTTGCCGGAATTTTGCGCGATCTGCGTGTCCTCGTTGCTGAGTTCGCGCAATGCCTGGTCGCTCACATGGCTGTCCTTGTCGCGAGCGAGATTCGAGCTCACTTGCAATTTTGCCGCATCATCCGGTCGGCCGACATCGAACAACGCCTCGGCTGTTTGAATGCGCGCGCGCATCGACGCCGGCTGCAACTTTATCGCGCGTTCGCAGTCATCGAGCGCGAGCAGCGGACGCTCCGCTAACGTGAACAACCGCGCGCGGTCCAGCAAAAGCGCGGAGTCGGTCGGCGATTTCGCGATTTGCGCGTCAAGCGCGCGGATTTGCGGAAGAAATCCCTCGAGCCGCTCAAATTGCGGCAGCCACTTCTTCACTTCGTTATCGGTGCTGTCGATCTTGTTTGCTTTCGCGATCTCCGCATAGGCAGCGTCCCATTGGTGAAGCCGCAGTAACACGCACGCGTGCGCGACGCGACGCGACGCGGAATCCTTGGCGGCGATCGCCTTCGCATCGTAGCTCGCGCAATCCGCCCAGCGCGATTGATCCGCGCAAAGGTTTGCCAGCTTGTCGTAAATCGCCGCGGCGTCCCCGGGCGAAGGTTTCCGCGCTAGAAACGCGAGCCAATGTCGTTCGGCATTTGCGTAATCCTTCAGCTTCACGGCAAGGTCGCCGCGAAAATGTTCGATCGCGGCCGGCGGTCTTTTCACCGCTTTCTGCCACGCTTCCAGAGTTTCAGCGACGCGATCGTAGTCTTCGATTTCGAATTGCCCCTGCACGATGTTCTCCCAGGCGTGAGAATCATTAGGCACAACTGCAACGATGCGCCGATTCAATTCGATAATCGCTGGCTTATCGTCGGCTTCTTCTGCAGCCACGAGCTGTTTGCGCAATTGCGAAACATCAGCGCCGCGCAACGTGTGGGGGTCGCAAAACCAGAGAGCGAGACCGAATATGACCAGCCGATATGAGATTTCCAATCATGACGGCGTTCGGTAATTATTTTCAATCAATTTCCGATTGAACAATGCGCATCGCGACAGCAGCGTAACCAGGTCCGAGTTCGCCGCAGGACGAATCCGTCCGATTGGCGGACCGGATAGGCATCATGTCTCGTCAATACACGTTGCAACGCGCGCCAACATCGACATCGATCCACATCGATTACGCGGCGGAGTTGAATGAGCAGCAGTTCGCGGCGGTGACGGCGCCGCCCGGGCCTCTCCTGGTCATTGCCGGGGCGGGCTCGGGGAAGACCCGCACGCTCACCTACCGCGTGGCGTACTTGCTCGAGAACGGAATCGATCCGCGAAACATTTTGCTGCTCACCTTCACGAATAAAGCTGCGCGGCAAATGCTCGATCGCGTTGCGAATTTACTGCCTGTCGATGCCAGCGGGCTTTGGGGCGGGACATTCCACTCGGTTGGAAATCGGATGCTGCGACGTCACGGGAGCGCGCTCGGTTATTCGAGCGGGTTCACAATCATGGATCGCGAAGATCAAAAGGACTTAATTAACACCGTGGTAGCAAGCGCGGGAATTGATCCGAAAGAAATACGCTTCCCGAAAGGCGATGTGCTCGCTGAGATCTTCAGTTTCGTCGTCAATACAGAGACGCTGCTTGAAGAATTGCTCGCGGAAAAGTTTCCGTATTTCCTGCCGTTGCTCGACAAGATCAAAGACGTGCAGGCCCGTTATGACCGAAAGAAAAAAGCGACCAACTCGATGGACTTCGATGATTTGCTTGAAAAGACATTATCGATGTTACAGCAACACCAAAGCATCGCGGCATTTTATCGACGGCAATTTCAATTCATCCTTGTCGATGAGTATCAGGATACGAACAAAATCCAGGCTGATCTCGTCGATGCGCTGGCGCTGGATCACAAAAACGTGATGGTCGTGGGCGATGACGCGCAGTCGATCTATTCGTGGCGCGGCGCGAATTTTCAGAACATTCTCGAATTTCCAAAACGCTATCCGGACGCACGGGTCTTCAAGATCGAGATGAATTACCGCAGCGTCCCTGAAATTCTGGAAGTCGCGAATGCTGCGATCGCCGCCAACGTTCAGCAGTTCCATAAACATTTGAGCGCAACGCGCGAATCAAACGCCGTGAAGCCGGCCGTTGTCGGCCTCAACGATGGTAGCGAGCAGGCCCAATTTGTCGCACAACGAATCCTGGAACTGCGCGATGAAGATGTCGATCTTAACGAGATCGCCGTGCTCTATCGCGCGCATTATCATGCGATTGAACTACAGCTTGAGCTTTCGCGGCGCGGCATTCCCTATCAAATCACGAGTGGCATTCGCTTTTTCGAGCAGGCCCACATCAAAGATGTCACGGCTTTTATTCGCTTCGTGGCGAATCCGCGCGACGAGGTCGCATTCAAGCGCATGGTGAAACTGCTCCCCGGCATTGGCAATCGAAGCGCGGAAAGTCTTTGGCGCGCGTGGGAAAACACGCTGAACGAACGAGGGGAAATTACCTCGTGGGGTGAGCGTTTTCTCGCCATGAACGTGAGCGCGAGATCAAAAAAAGCGTGGGAGCAGCTCGCGCATACGCTCGATGAGATCGCTCCGGGCGGGCAGCCCAATCCGCCGTCGGAAATGATCACATCGATTGTCGAAGCGATTTACGATGACTACGCAAAGGTGAATTTCGCAAATTACGAATTGCGCCGTGAAGATTTGAATCAACTTGCCGTGTTTGCGCGCCAGTTCAAAGACGTGCATGAATTTCTCGCCCAACTGGCATTGATCAGCAATGTCGATGCAGAGGCTGCGCCAAATCAAACCGCCGAGAAGGAGGCGGTCAATCTTTCCACCGTGCATCAAGCCAAAGGGCTCGAATTTAATACCGTGTTCATCATTTGGTTGACTGACGGCATGTTTCCGAGCAGCCGCTCGCTCGACAGGCGCGACGCGCTCGAGGAGGAGCGGCGTCTGTTTTATGTGGCGATCACCCGCGCGCGCGATGAACTTTATCTCACCTTTCCGCACATGCGATTAAGTGGAGGTTACGGCGACGTTTTCCAACGGCCATCGCGTTTTCTGAAAGAAATTCCGAATCAACTCATCGAAGACTGGCAGGTCCAGCGAGCATGATCTTGACTAGGTCATTCTGAGCAAAGGGAAGTAAAGCAGAAGGACGTCGAAGAAACCTCTCAATGCTGAACTCGCGCGTTGGAAAACGCTTAAGGCAATCAATGGAACTTATTCCTGAGAAAAAAATCGCAGGAATTCTTCTGCCACTGTTTGCGTTGCGAGGAGAGGAGGATTTGGGAATCGGCGATATCGGTGCGCTGCGGGAGTTTATTGGTTGGGCCGGCAAAATTGGATTTAAACTTGTCCAGCTCTTACCGATCAATGAGACCGGAACCGACAACAGCCCTTATAACGCCATTAGCGCGATGGCGATTGAGCCAACCACGTTGCAGCTTGCGCCTAACTCTCCAGAAGACTTAACGCGCGAGGATTTTAATTCGGTCATGGCGGATGTCGATCTTCGGAGACTGCGGCGTGGCGGAGTGAAATATCGACATGTCAAAAAACTGAAACGGCACTTGCTTGAGAAAGCATTTGCCAATTTCTCTGGCCGCGCCGGGAAAGAACGACAGATGGGGTTTGACAAATTTTGTAAGGAAGAAGCGGCGTGGCTCAATGATTACGCATTCTTCCGTGTTCTAATGGAGGAGAACGACGAGAGCGCTACGTGGACCAGATGGTCAGCCGAACACCAATCAATGAAAAGGGCGCGAGCCTGGCTGCACGATCTGCCGCAGGATCGACAGGCAGCCCTAAGGAACCGACAAAATTTCTTCTGTTATGTGCAGTGGATAGCCCATCAACAATGGCGTCAGATCAAACTTTATGCTGAAGAATGCGGAGTCGCATTGATGGGCGATATTCCATTTGGTGTCAGTTATTACAGCGCAGATGTTTTCGCGCGCCCGGATGAATTTGCGCTCGATTGGTCTGGGGGTGCACCTCCCGAACCATACTTCAAGGACGACGAGTTCACTCAGAAATGGGGGCAAAATTGGGGCATTCCGCTTTATCGCTGGGACCGAATGCGTGCGAACAATTTCGAATGGTGGCGCGAGCGTGTGCGTGCTATTAGGCGTATTTTCCACCTCTTTCGCGTCGATCACGTGCTTGGATTTTATCGCATCTACGCATTTCCCTGGCGACCGCGGAAGAACAAACAATTTCTGCCGCTTGATCGGCAAGAAATGCCGAGGGCGAGGAATATTTGCGCGTTGCTGTGGCAGAGGCTGGCGCAACGCGCGTGATTGGCGAGGACCTTGGCGCCGTTCCTGAGTACGTGCGGCCAAGCCTGCGCGCTCTCGGCATCGCGGGATTCAAAATTCCGCAATGGGAGGTCTACCATGAACAAGTTACGCCCGGAGAAAAGTATGAGCGGCTGTCCGTTGCGACTTACACGACTCACGATCACAAACCACTTCGCGCTCTATGGGAGGAAGCGTTCGAGCGTCCAACGGCGACATCGGAACAATCGAGATTCGAACTGGCCAAAATCGCATTGTTCGCCGGCTTCGATCCAAAGATCGACAAGATCGATTTCGAAAAGGATTTCTATCCGGCGATCATGGAAGCGCTTTTCAAGAGCGAGGCCTGGATTGCCATCGTGATGATCACCGATCTGCTGGCACGCAGATACCGGTTCAATGTTCCCGGCACGGCGGCAAATTTAAACTGGACGCGGCGAATGCAAAGAAGTGTCGCACAGCTTCGCTCCACCCGAAACGTGCAAGCACGAATGCGGTTGATTCGCGACCTCCTCGAGAAGAGCGGCAGGATCTAGCTATAGATGAACATGGTTTTAACAAATGGGATCCGCACGTTGTTGTTGGCAATCTGAGTCGATGCATTTACTAAAACGCTTTGGGCAGGGCGAGCTGGGTCTTAACCGGATTGAAGGGTTCAGCGCGATTATCGTAACGCTGCTGGTGCTCGAGGTGAAAGTGCCGATTCTGCACGATCACAGTAGCACGAGCGAACTCGGCAAGCGACTTGTCG
>QHMQ01000219.1:2167-3248 GCA_003217835.1 Verrucomicrobiota bacterium | reverse complement strand
CATCGTAACATGTTAATTAACTGACCTTAAGCGCATATATGTCCGCTGATAACATATAATGCAGGGGACGCGAATAACTGTGTTCGATTCTCAGAATTCAAGGGTTATTCTCCCGGTTTTCTCGGTTAACTAGTTTTGCCTATGGAACAAGGGCCAATTTGGGGCGGCCACGTTGTTCTGAAATCGTGGAATCGAATGCGGGCGTGCCTTTCCGATCCTTGACGCCGCCCCGGCCGATGCTAGCGTCGGGCGCTTAACACGACGAACAACCTGCAAAATCATGAACTTTTCTCGCGGCGCCTTCCGACAACACCTCACGCTAACCATTTTATTGATCCTGGCCTCTGGAACACCAGTCGTCATGGCACAAGACACTTCCAGTGGCAGCATTCAGAAGATGATGACACCAGAAGAATTTACGGCGGCCGGCCTGAACAAGCTTTCACCGGAGGAGCTTCAAAAACTCGATGCTTGGTTACAAGGGTACCGAGAAACTACCGAGAAAACGACTGAGAAGAAGGTCAAGCGATCATTCTTCAAATTTGGGGAACCGAATTTGAGCCGCGTCGATGGTTCGTTTGGCGGTCTAAAGGGCCGGACCCTGATTAAGTTGGAAGACGGAACGGTTTGGAAACAAGCCAACATTGACGATCACTATGGCCCCAGTCCCATCGATCATCCCGGGGCGGAAGTTGTTCATACGGGTCTTGGTTACAAGATGCGAATTCAGGGTGTGCCGGAATTTTATGTTAACCCGGCGCCCACCCACTGATCAGGCAAGCGGTTGTATCGCGCTGGCTGCTGGGGCCAGGCTCGCCAGGCCAAATTCCTGGTGTGTTAAATGCGCAGCCCGTTCAAGGTCCTTTTCGTCGATAATGACCGCGATCTTGATTTCCGAAGTGGACACCAGCTGGATGTTGATTCCGGCTTTGCCGAGGCATTCGAACAGACGCGCTGCTACGCCTGAATGCGACCGCATACCGATGCCCACCACGCTCAACTTGGCCATGCCGCTTGCGGTGTTCAGGCGCTTCGCGCCAATCTCCCCGACAACTGGCATCAAGATTTTGCGGGCGTTCTC
>QHMQ01000219.1:1359-2138 GCA_003217835.1 Verrucomicrobiota bacterium | reverse complement strand
GCATTTTGCACAATCATGTCAACGATGAGGTGCGCTGCGGCAATATTCGAAAAAATCCGGCCGGCGATTCCCGGTTCGTCGCGCACTCCTGCGACGGTAAGTTTTGCCTGATGGCGGTCGAGACTGATTCCGCGAATCACCACGTCCTCCATGCTGGTGGTCTCTTCTTTCGCGATTGTTCCTCTGCGCCTATTGAAGCTCGACCGGACTTCGAATTCGACTCCGAATTTTTTTGCGAATTCAACCGCGCGCGATTGCACGACCTTTGATCCGGCGCCGGCCATCTCGAGCAGCTCGTCGTAGGCGATCTCGTCGAGTTTCTTGGCAGCGAGAACGGCTCGTGGATCACAGGTAAAGACGCCATCTACATCGGTAAAGATCTGGCAGACGTCAGCGTTCAACGCCCCGGCGAGTGCGATTGCGGTCAAGTCGGACCCGCCGCGGCCGAGAGTCGTCGTTTCCCCTTCTGGTGTCTGACCCTGGAAACCAGCAACGATCACGATGTAATCGTCGGACAACAGGTCGTGAATTTGTTTTGGACTGATATTCGCGATCCGGGCCTTGGTATGTTTGCGATCGGTTAAAATTCCCGCCTGCGGGCCCGTCACGGAGATGGCTCTTCCGCCAAGGGCGTTAACCGCCATGGCGACAAGGGCGGTAGCGGCGTGCTCGCCAGTCGCCAGCAAAATATCCAGTTCGCGCTCGGCCGGATGCTCCGACATCTCATGAGCTAACTTGATTAGCTCATCGGTCACTCCCGCCATGGCGGAGATCACCGC
>QHMQ01000219.1:0-1123 GCA_003217835.1 Verrucomicrobiota bacterium | reverse complement strand
ATCTGTTCTTGAATCACATCGGGATCTTTCAATCCATGTCCCGTGACAGTGCAGACGATTCGACTTTCCTCCGGAATTTTCTTGAACGAACGCGTCGCTTCCTTGGAATCACAGCACTTGAAAAGTCCGGCAATACTCGCGGCGCTCGCCGGCTCCACAAAAATTCCTTCATGCCGCGCCAGCCAGGTTTGTGCAGCGACAAGCTCTTCGTCGGAAACAATATCGATTGCTCCCTGCGATTCATCGATCGCCGCCCGCGCCTGTTTCCAGCTCGCCGGATTACCGATTCGAATAGCAGAGGCAACGGTTTCGGGTTTTTCGATCACCCTGTTGTGAAAAATCGGCGCGGCGCAAGCCGCCTGGAAACCGATCATTGCCGGTAACTTTGTCGATTTTTGGCGCGCATGATATTCGCGGTACCCGGCCCAATACGCGGTGATGTTTCCGGCATTACCGACCGGGAGCAAATGAAAATCAGGCGCATTCCCTATTCTATCAACAATCTCAAAGGCGGCGGTCTTTTGCCCGGAAATTCGATCCGGATTGATCGAATTTACAATGACAAAAGCATCGCGCTCTCCAAGCTCGCGTACGATCCGAAGTGCGTCGTCGAAGTTCCCTTTAATGGCCGCGATTTTTGCTCCATAGACGAAAGCCTGCAGCAACTTGCCGCTTGCGATTTCTCCCGCAGGCAAAATCACTGCGCATGAAATTCCTGCCCGCGCCGCATACGCGGCCGCTGACGCGGAGGTATTTCCGGTTGAAGCACAGACCAGCGTGCTTCCTCCGTGCTCGAGTGCTTTGGAAACAGCCACCGTCATGCCCCGGTCCTTGAACGAACCGGTCGGGTTGACCCCTTCGTTTTTCACGAAAACATCGCAGCCACGACCGACTCGTTTACTTAGTTGCGGACAATGAACCAGCGGCGTATCGCCCTCGCCCAACGAAATAACCGGCGTCGAATCCGAAACCGGAAGATATTCGCGGTAATGTTCGATCACTCCCCTACCCTGCCCCAACTTTGCGTTTGTCCCGTGCATCGACATTTTCAATTCGAAACAAATCCCCGCGATTGTCGATCCGCAAGTGCAGTTGTAAGATCAAGCCCATATGCCTGCGCTCA
>QHMQ01000084.1 GCA_003217835.1 Verrucomicrobiota bacterium | reverse complement strand
CGATTTTCGCTACGCCATTCGCATCTCCAGCGAGATCATGGAATCAAACGGATCGACATCCATGGCGAGCGTTTGCGGCGGGATGCTTGCGTTGATGGATGCCGGTGTGCCGGTGAAAAGACCGGTCGCGGGAATTTCTGTCGGTCTCGTGACCGAGCACGGCGAAGATCGGCAACTGAAACGTTACGAATTGCTTACCGACATCATCGGTTCCGAAGATCATTTCGGCGACATGGATTTCAAGCTATGTGGAACGGACGCGGGCGTCACTGGTTATCAGCTCGATTTGAAACTTCCGGGCATTAGCCACAAAATCATGGCCGAAGCCATTTTCCGCGCCAAAGAAGCACGCATCAAAATTCTCGAGCTCATGCGTGCCACGATCGACAAGCCGCGGCCCGAATTATCGCAGTACGCACCGCGCATCGAGACAATCAAAATTAATCCGGAGAAAATTGGCGCGCTCATCGGACCGGGCGGCAAAACTATCAAGGGCATCGTCGCCGAGACCGGCGCGGAAATTAACATCGAGGACGACGGCTCGGTGCACATCTACGCGACTAGCGGCGAGAGCATGGCGCGCGCGAAAGAAATTATCGGCGGTATGACACGCGAAATTGAGATCGGACAAACCTATCAGGGGCGCGTGGTCTCAGTGAAGGAGTTCGGCGCGTTTGTGGAAATTTTCCCTGGCAGGGACGGTCTCGTGCACATCTCCGAGCTGGCGGATTTCCGCGTCAAACGAACCGAAGACGTCGCCAAGGTTGGCGACATGATCTGGGTCAAGTGCATTGGCATCGATGACAAGGGCCGCGTGAAGCTTTCGCGGAAAGCCGCGCTGAAAGAACGCGCCGAAGCCGAGACCGGTCAGCCGGCCCCTGCCGAAACACACTGATTCTTCTGTTGTCATTCGCAATGAAGTGAAGAATTTCGCTTCGTCGTGAAAGCTGCCTTCGACAGCTGATGGACGAATTATGATTACGCCCGCTCGACTTTCCTACGGCGTGCTCGCCCTCACCATTATTTTGGCGGGATTGTTGCATCTTGGAACGCCGCTGCTCGTCGTCTTGTTCGCCTATTTCGCATTGCGTCAACTGTTCTATCTCACGAAAAGAAAGTGGCTCGCGTTGATTCTATTCATTGTTGTTGTCGCAGGGATCGCCGCCGCCGCCGTCTATTTTACGCGTGCCGCTCTCCTCGCATTGCCTGACGTGGCTGACACTTCAATTCCTTCCGCCAGCGCTTGGGCACAGCAGCGCCAGATTGAATTGCCCTTCACCGATTTCGAGAGTCTGCGGGCGGTCGTGATCGACACGCTCAAGGAAGAAGCCCATTACTTGCGCAACGTCGCCCATTTTGCGGGGAGTACTACGGCCGTGCTGGTCTTTGCTATTATCGGAATTGTCGCCGCCGTAAGCCTGTTCTTTAAAACCGGTCTCGATCCTTATCGGAATACCCACGCGGTGCAGAACAATCTCTATTCAATTTGCTGCGATGAGGTATCGACTCGCTTCCGCGATTTCTATCGCAGCTTTGCCACCGTCATGGGTGCGCAAATCACTATCTCGCTAATCAATACAACATTAACCGCGATCTTCGTTGTCGCTGTGCGGCTGCCGTATGGGCCGCTCGTTGTCGCGATCACATTTCTTTGCGGGCTCGTGCCCATCGTCGGTAACCTGGTGAGTAATACCGTTATTGTTTTCCTTGCCTTGACGGTTTCTTTGAAGCTGGCGATCGGTGCTCTCGTGTTTCTCGTCGCGATTCATAAGCTTGAATATTTCTTAAACAGCAAAATCATCGGCGAACGGATTCGGAATCCGGTTTGGCTGACGTTGATCGCGCTCATCATTGGCGAAAGACTCATGGGAATTCCCGGCCTGATCCTTGCGCCAGTCGTATTGAATTACGTGCGGGTTGACATGTTAAAGGTCGAAGTAGGAACTGCGCCGGAGCCAACTCGTGTAGCCGGGAGTGCTGACCGCGGGTAAATCAAGCAAAACGTGAGAGACGGCGTCGCGTTTGTCATTCCGAGCGGAGTCGAGGAATCTCTCATTTCAAGATGAGTGCGATCACCTCATGAAAGCTGGCTTTCTCGAGAAGCTGATCGAGCGGCTCGGTCGAATCGGCCCGGAGGAGGTGCAGAATTATTTTTTGCGCTTAGCGCAGGAGAAAGGCTTTCTCGAAACGGTTTTCAACGCCATCCAGGAAGGAATCATCGTGACGGATGCGAAGGGCCGGATCACTTATCTCAACGACGCTGCCGGCGAATTATTTGGACTCGCAAGCAGCGATGCCATCGGTAAACGGCTCGACGAGCGCGTGCGCGGCCTCGATTGGGAATCATTAGCCCAAAGCGAGGGGCCAGTCACTCGCGACATGGAAATTTTTTATCCCGCGAATAGGTTCATCAACTTTTACATTGTGCCGTTACTTATCGGACACCGCGAGGCCGGCGATAAGATCGGCAAGGACGCGGTCCGCGACGAAAGCTTTCGGGACGGCGCCACCGAGCAGGTTGGCCACGCCGTCATCCTGCGCGACATTACTGAGAGCCGGCGGTCGGCACAGGAAACGATCGAATCCGAGCGACTGAACGCGCTGACGCTGCTCGCTGCCGGAGTGGCGCACGAGATTGGCAATCCGCTCAACTCGCTGCACATCCATTTGCAATTGATGGAGCGCAAAGTGCGCGAGCTTGACGACAATGCCAGGGCAGAGCTTCAAGACTCGATTAATGTCGCGCGGTCGGAAATCGCGCGACTTGACTCGATCGTCACACAATTCCTGCGCGCAATCCGACCATCGCGGCCGCAACTGCATCCCGAGAACATAAATGCGATTGTCGAGGAAACGGTGCGCTTTTTCGCGCCCGAAATTCAGGAGCGCGACGTCGTCGTAGAACAGGAACTGCGTTCCGACTTGCCTCCGCTCCAGATCGACCGCGGTCAGATGAAACAAGCTTTTTACAACGTGATCAAGAACAGCCTCGAAGCCATGAAACGCCGCGGCATCCTGCGCATTCACACGGACATGAACGATACGCAAGTTCTCATCAGTTTCGTCGATACCGGCGGCGGGATGTCAGCCGAAGATTTGAGCCGCGTCTTTGAGCCTTATTTCACTACCAAACCATCTGGCACAGGCCTTGGCCTGTTGATCGTGCGCCGCATTGTGCGCGAGCATGGCGGCGAACTTTCCATCGAAAGCAGTGAAGGCAAAGGCCTCACGCTGACGATTCGCCTGCCTTACATCGACAAGCGTGTTCGGATGTTGGAAGCAGGCGATTCGCAAGAAGAATAGCTTCTAATCGCCGCTGAATACTTTTTTCAGCCACGACTCGAGCTGGCGAAAGAGAAGTCCGAGATAAGCGCTGGGCGATTCCTTAAAAAGCTCGATGATACGCGGACTGAGATCTTGTTTGGGTTCACCGATCGTGCCGGACAGGTGCACGGTGGTCCAGAGATAGCCGCTCCGCCTGTGAGTGAAGACTTCCTCGGGATTCGGCAGCCAATCGAGATATTGGCGGGTAAGACCGAGCTTGATTGTACCGCCTAACGACCGGCGATCGACCGAGATCGTGCCTTCGATCCGGAATTTGCCTTCCTCTTCGATTGTGATCTCGGTGATCTCGATCTTCGGGTATCGCCACTCAAAACTAAGCGAACAATCACTTAGCTCCAGGTGTTCGAATGATGTCTTTTGAGCCAGTTCGGCGAGCTTTTTCAGAATGGGAAGGTTGTCGATTCGCCCGTCGCGCAGACGCAACGAACCTTTCCCGGATGAACTCTCCAGTTTCGGATTTTCTCCTGCCCAACGGATTTTGCCGGAGGCGCTGCCGTCAAAATGTCCTTTCCACCTCGCCGGCAGCCACCCGCGAATCGGCAGGCGGTCGAAATTCACATCGAGACCGACGCTTTTGTCGTCCCCGATGCTTGCCTTTCCTTCGGCGTGAATGTTGCCCTCACTCTGCGCGCCTGGCGCAAGATCGGCATTGTAGATAGTGAGCAGCGTCTTGGTGATGAGCAGGTGCGCCTGGCGCAAATAAAGATCGGGGATGAGCGCCATTTTTAAGGTGCCTCCGGTTGCCCGATAGTCGAAATCGCGCTCGTGAGGTGTGATGAGCAATCGCGTGCCGAAAAAGCCTGCTCGTTCCCTCCGGAATGGCCAGATCACATTGGCCGATTCCGACTCTATACGTTTTAGGTCCACGCGGTTGGGCAAAAAAATCGAGAACCACGATTTCAATGAAACCGGTTCGGGTTTGTGCTCGTAAATCTGGACCTCGACTTCGCCCGATTGAACGTGCACTTCGTCAAGCTGCCAGGACCGGACAAACACCGCCCACGGATCGAGCTTGGCCGCGATACCGCCAACCTCGATCGACTTCATTGCTTTTTCTCCATCGCTTGCTTGGAAACTTTCGCTTCGCGCCGTCCAGAAACCGGTGCGCCGGATTGGCGCGTAATGGCCGCGCGGAAAATGCAGACCTTTTGCGGTTTCTCTTTCCATTGTTTTTCGAAACGCGTCGCTCTCG
>QHMQ01000083.1 GCA_003217835.1 Verrucomicrobiota bacterium | reverse complement strand
GGGATTGCGAATGGAATGACCGCCGATGACTGAGCAGCCGACCTCGGCAGCCTTGGCCAGGCCGCCGCGCAAAATCGCGGAGACGGTTTTCGGTCGGACGAGATCAGCAGGAAATCCGATTATATTAAGCGCTGTGAGCGGACGTCCGCCCATGGCAAAAATGTCGGAAAGCGAATTGGCCGCCGCGATTTGCCCGTAGGAAAATGGGTCGTCCACAATCGGCGTGAAAAAATCTACGGTCTGCACGAGAGCGCGATGTCGATCCAGGCGATAAACGCCGGCATCATCGAAAGTGTTCGAGCTCACGAGCACATTACGGCCTAACGAAATGGGAAGCTGCGGCAAAACTTGTCGCAGGGCCTGTTGGCTCAACTTGGAAGCTCACCCGGCGCAGGATGAGAGCGAAGTCAGTTTACGAATTTGCTCACGCGACATCTGGTTCACCTTCCTCCCGATGTTTGACGTTCGATTCGATCAGCGACGCGCATTTGCGGCCAATCGAAAATAGAACCGCGGAGAGGATAGGAATCGAACCTACCTCGGTCCGGCGGCTGCCGGATCGACAACAGTTTTGAAGACTGCGAGGGCCACCAGGCACCCTTCACTCTCCGAATTGTGGATTGGTCCGAGCCGGACTGGCATTGATTGCGGATTGCGGAAAGATCGGCAATCCGTCGGTAGTAAAATTGATCAGGAAGTTTTTTTAATAACCTTGACGATGGCGTTGAAGTCCGGCCAATCGCCGGAGTCGAGTTTGGAATGAAGGAGTTTTCCATTAGCGCGAATCTCGAAGGCGCCGCCGCTCGATGGAATGAGGGTGAGCGACTTGATGCGCTCGCCGAGTTCAAGAATTTTGGTCGCCAAACTGACGGCCTTCGGCGTGTAGTTTCAAACCACGCAGTATTCGATGGACACCTCAGTTTTCACCTCGAGCTCCTTTCCAAGAACGAAGCTATCGGTGCGATTAAATTAGGTCAAGATACTGTAGAGGCAGCCGTGCCGGCTGCTAGTTTTTTGGATGCAGGCGATACGCCTACCTCCATACTCTACCGATTACGTGTGGAAGCGGGCGCTTCGGCTCCGGTTTCAGCTCAGGAACGACGAACACCTGCGCACGCGGCGAGTCATCCGTGCAGCCAAAAAGCGGTGAGACATCCAAGCGCGTATTGCTTGTCGGCTTCCACGCGATCGTTGGGCCAATCACGAAACTGTTGAGCGGATGGCCGCGCGTGTCTTTGTCGGTAAAATTGCGATACTCCATCTCGACACCTGCCTTGAGCCGTTCGTGCTCGAGCCAGATCGGAGTCATCGCACTTTGCGCAAACCCCCACTCACGTCCGCGATCACCTCCGATTTCCTGTTCGAAAAACCAATTCATTGCCCATTCGATTCGCTCGCCAAAGTCTTCCGCTAACAAAAGTCGGAACTCATAGGCGTCAGGCATTTTGGGTTTTCCTTCCTCTTCCATATCAGTTTCTTCATCGAACGACTCGAGGTTAAGGTGGCGTCGTCGCGCCACTTCCTCGTTGGCCATTTCTTCCTCCGGTGGACGCTCCTCGTGCAGGATGCGTCCAGTGCCGAATTTGTATTCAGCAAAGAGCGTTGGATTCAGCGGGATCTTGTTCCAGTCGGCGAGCGCATAGCGCGCTTCAAGGCTGAAACTCTTGTTCTGGAAATCACCATTAAAGCGCTCCTGACTAAGCTCGAAAGCCACCCCGAAGCGATACGGAAGTCCCACTTCGACCTCTTCGGTGAAGAGATGGTCAGGGGACCCATGACGGAATGCGTCGCCCTCATAAATTAGTCCTGCGTAAACGCCGCCGGGCGGCAACACATAGGCGGTGGTCAAATTGGAGAAACGGCTGCGCGAAAATCCCGGAGGCGCACCGTAAGCGCTCGGGACTTCCTCGCCGGTCACAACGATTTGTTCCGCATCTGCCGTCTGCGCCCGGCACACTTTCGCCGAGACAAGCACGCCCGATACAAGAACCAAAAGAACTATTGAACGAAGCATTCTCGAAAAAAGCATGGCTGCCTTTTAGTAATCGAGAAAGGACCGTGCAAGCAAAAACTAAGAATCGGGGAAACGGCCAACTCTGGCCGCCTGAGATCAGTTGCCCGCGCACCAAAAAGCCGCAGAATTCACGCGGAACCCTGCGGCTTTAAGTTTTGCGAATTAAGCTTTCACTACTCCCTCTCGACGACGAGGACGCGCTTCACCGCGCCCCTGCGGTCAAAATCGAGATGCACACGCGTACCCGCTCGGATCAGATGCGGATCGATTGCTCTGCCGTCTTTGTCGACGTAGTGAACTTTCCTGCCGAGCACATACGATATCGGCTTAGCGTCGGGCGAGGACTGCACAACGATCGGCGAGGGGGCGGTAGTGGTTATCTGGCCGGGCGTGAATGCGGTCACCGTTCCGACTGTAACCGCTCCGGTGGTCATTTGCGTGGTCGCTCGCGTGACCGCGGGTTGCGTCGTGGTCGTTTGTCGGGTCTTGGTGGTCTGTGTTTGCGCAAACGCCAAGGGTGCAACCATTGCGCAAGAAAGAATAATAACTGTTCGTCTCATGTGTCCTCTTTCGTTGAGTTGACTTTCTCTGGCTGTTTCGGGGCGCGCGTTCCTTTCGGATGCCTCGATCAGCCCTAGAGTAGGACGATGGACTCGGATGCAGAGGAAAGTGTGCTAAGCCGCCATGCGCCTCGGTCGATCCACGAGGACGCTGCAGGGACAAGCGCACGTTGCATGCGAATTTTGAACGACGCAGCCGGCACGGCTGCCTCCACAGCATGCGTTACAACTGTTGGAGCACTTTTTTCGTCGAGCGCTTTCGATTTCTGGAGTTTAGTCTCCTCGTCATCCCGTCCGCCGAGGCTGAAGGCAGCGTTTCATCGACCAACGTCCCTGAGGAGCGCGGAAGTTTCAACGCCCGAGTGGACTCGTCAAATTTGGACTGCTTCCCGATATGACGCCGTTGGCGTCTCGGCGGCGCGCTCGCCAACAATCAACCGCCTTGCGCCTCCTGATCGAGAACGGCCACAGTTCGCGTGTATATGTCCTTTGCTTCTTTATGAGAGTTGCCAACCGCGGTCAGCCCCATTCTTCCAAGCTCACCCAGAGCGCTCATCATGTGAAATACCACGCCGGTCTGTCGTGTTTGACCGAAGTGCAAGCCGTGCCGCACAACAATATCGAAGAGATCGTCCGGCGTCAGAGTACGATAGAGGGGCGACTCAACGTGATCGCTGGCAACAAAAAACTTTTGCTTTCCGTTGGGGGCAGTAAAGATCGCTGCTTCCGGATCGTATGTGCCGTCAGTCAGAAATTGCAGAGTCAAAAAGGGATGAGTCGTTCCGCCTTTTCTCAAATTGATCTCGATCGCGTATGGGTCCCATTTTCCGTTCGAGCGCACTACTACGAAATCCAAAGCGAAGCGTCCGATGACTCCTTCTTTAGCAAGACGATTGCCAACCTTTGCTGCTTCCCGGGTGATCAGCGAAGCATAAGCGCCGTCGGCCGGGAAGACGCATCCCAGGTAACTTTGCCCTGATGGACCGCCCAGCATTTGATCATGGGTGGAGAGCAATTCGACCAAGCCCAGCGGGGTGATGCGAAGCTGCACGCTTGGGCTTCTAAACTCCTCTCCGGCAATTCGCTCTTCGACAATTCCTTTTCGTGCTTCGAGCTTCTTCATATAGTTATCGTAGGTAACTGCCTTAAGCTCGAACTGCATCGCCTTAAGCCGGTCCTCTAGTGCAGCTCGCTCCTTCGAATCACCCGACGGTGGAAGCCCGGTCAAATCGACGACCGCGTTCCCTTCGCCAGACACGCCTTCATTAAGCTTTACCAGAACTTGCTTGATCGAAGGCTTTCTCGCCCGCATTTGCTTAATCGCCTCGATCACCTCGTCTTTGCTGGCGAGATTCTCGTGGCCCAGAGGATGAGGGACATTCTCTTCCTGGAAGATTTTCCTGCATCCGCTCTTTGTTCCCAAGGCGAAAAATTTTGGATCAGCCCCGTACATTGGAATGCCGAGCCGTAGCGCCAACTCTTTCTCCCTGTTAGTTGTGTTGAAGGGAACAAGGTGGGCGCGATCGGGATCGGGGATCAAAGAACGTATCCGCTCTATCAGGCGTGGTCGTTCGAGCAGCTTCTGGCTCAGCGGACGTACTGAACCATCAAGGGGCGAGGGCAAAAAAAGCCGCGGACGCGCATGACTCGGGATAACGCCAGGCAATAGATCGAGATAGTAGTCGATGATGTTTGGAAGAATCGTTTGCGAAGTGACATAGATCAGCCGGGCCCGCGGCTGACGCAGCAATAACAATAGGAACAGATACCGTTCTTCATACGCTTGCACGACTGCGCCGGCGCCGGCTAGTTCGATGGACATCGATGGCACTACAACAATCGTCTGCGGATCCTGATTGAAGGACTGAATCGATTTCCACAGCGGCACCAGCTTGCGCTGCAACTGATCAAATTGAGCCTCTAACTCAGCACCGGGTTTTGTTTCACGCATAAAGGAACTATTCGCCCAAATCTTTGTTCAAATTGAAATTAATCAAGATGCAGCTTGGTCTCGCTCTGTATTACATTGTTACATCGACTTTGCGGACGACAGAGCCAAAGGCGTTGCCTCAACGCCGGCGACGTCCGAATGAATATCCGCGATGAGTGCGGCCGCCGCCGATAGCGCGCTTGGCGCCGGACGTTTCGGGTTCAAACAACGCGGTGTACAGATACCGGAAGTTTTCCAGCTTTAGCCGCGGAATTTTCTGGCCGATAAAGCGTTCGATCGCTTGCAGCGCCGGGAGCTCCTCGCCGTTCATAAGGGTAAAGGCGTCGCCGACATTTTGGGCGCGGCCGGTGCGCCCAATGCGATGCACATAATCCTCCGGATGTTCAGGTACATCGTAATTGATGACGTGGCTCACGCCGGCGATGTCGAGCCCGCGGGATGCGATATCCGTCGCCACCATCACTTCGTACTTGCCGCTCTTGAATCCTTCCAGTGCTTCGACTCGTTCCCGCTGGGTGCGGTTGGAATGCAATACCGCGACGGAATGCTTTCCGATTTTTAATTGGCGTGCGATGCGATCGGCGCCGTGTTTGGTCCGGCAAAAAATGAGGGCGCTGTCGAAGTTCGTGCGCTCCAGGAGTGCCATGAGCAGATCAAATTTTTGTTCGGCGGCCACGGGATAAGCTGCGTGAGTGACCGTTTCCGCCGGCGAACGGCGGACGCCGATTTCTACCAGTTCGGGATCGCGCAGCACCCAGGCAGCGAGCCGTTCGATCTCTGGCGGCAACGTTGCGGAGAACAAAAGTGTCTGTCGATTGGTTGAGATTTTTTCAACAATGCGTCGCACGTCGGGCAGGAAACCCATGTCGAGCATACGATCGACTTCATCGAGAACGAGGATGTTGACTTGGCGCAGATCCATCGTGCGCTGCTCGAGCAAATCGAGCAGGCGACCCGGTGTAGCGACGAGAACATCGACACCGCGTTTCAATTCCTCGCGCTGTTTGCCATAACCCACGCCGCCGTGCACGAGGGCGGCGCGCAGATCGGTAAAGCGTCCATAATCGCGAAAGGCGGTCTCAACTTGCGCGGCAAGTTCGCGCGTCGGCTCGATCACCAGACTTCGAAACGCGCCATGCTTCGCGAGCAGCGTCAGAATAGGAAGCGCAAATGCCGCAGTCTTTC
>QHMQ01000082.1 GCA_003217835.1 Verrucomicrobiota bacterium | reverse complement strand
TGGGTGGTCATCCGTTCGCGCGCGCGGAGGAGTAGCAGCGGGAGTCCGAAATTGTCGATCGATAATTTGAGTGAGATCATGCCACGCTTCCGCACTTGTAAATTCGCGGCTTGGAAAGAGAATCCACCGGGAAGCCAACAACACGTGCTGCGATGGTAGCGATTGCTGGTGATTTTCCAAGGTGATGAACAAGTTCGCGCAAAAACTGGAGGAACATTCGATCTCGCTTCGTCGCGGGCGGCCTGAGATTCTTCAGGTCAATGTTGGCAAGCTTTGCAATCTCACATGCGTGCATTGCCACGTGAACGCTGGACCAAAGCGCAAGGAGATTATGACGCGCGAGACGGTTGATCGCGTCCTCGAGTGGCTGAGCAAAACCGAGATTCCAATTGTCGATCTTACAGGCGGCGCGCCGGAAATGATTCCAGATTTTCGTTATTTCATCGAGCGTGTGAGAACGCTCGAAAGCCCGCGTCACGTCATAGATCGATGCAACTTAACGATCTTGCTCGATCCTGGCTACGAAGAGCTGCCGGAATTTCTCGCCAAACACAAAGTCGAGATCATCGCGTCAATGCCGTGTTACACACCAGAGAATGTGAACATGCAACGCGGCGAAGGCGTATTCGATGGGAGCATCGCTGCTTTGCAACGCCTCAACTCGTTAGGTTACGGCATCGAGCTGGAGTTGCCATTGCATCTCGTTTACAATCCCGTCGGCGCGTTTTTGCCAGGCCAGCAGACAGAACTCGAGTCTGATTACAAACGCGAGCTCAAAGGTCATTTCGGTATCGTATTTAACAAACTCTACAGCATTACCAATCTTCCCATCGGCCGTTTCGCCGCCTACCTGCGCCATAACGACAAGTTCGAGGAATACATGGAATTGCTCATTAGCGCGTTTAACCCCGCGACGATTGAGGGACTAATGTGCCGCAATACCTTGAGCGTTGGCTGGCGCGGCGAAGTTTACGACTGCGATTTTAATCAACAACTCGACATGCAATGGGTGAATGGGCGGGCACTTTTTCTCTGGGATCTAGATCCAGATGCAATCGACAATCGTGAGATCATGACTGGCGACCATTGCTTCGGTTGCGCCGCAGGCGCTGGCTCAAGCTGCGGCGGCGCGATTGTGTGACTAGACGGAGGTCAGGCTGGAATCCTATCCTCCGTTATTCGAGGTTAGGGCAGAGAGCCTAGTCGCAGTTCCCACGGTGTAACTCGGCTCACGCGAAGAAGGTCCCGCCGGTGCCACGGATCGGCCGAGAGCCGAGCTACAATCTGTTCCGAGCTCGTCGCGCGAAATATAAGAAGAACGTCGTCCGTCCCCTCCAGCGGGCCGCCGAGCACGACGAACCCTTCCTTTTCGAGAGCGTTCATGAAGGATCTATGAGCTTCCCAATCTTCCTGCTCCTCCAAGGAGCGCGAGGCTTGCCAGGCGGCGCCATGGTTGAGAATCACCGCGAACAGTCTCTTCATTTTATTTCTGAGGTTTCGCTACGACGACAAGGTGGGCGGCCATCGGAATGACGAACTCGTTTCCTCTCGCATAACGGCTTACCTCACGTTCAATTGCCCGGCAAATCGCGCTCAGCCTTTCAGGTGACTGGCGTGCCAGAAGTCCGGCAGTGCGCACTCCCGCGTCGCGTTCGGCTTCGAAGAGGTAGCGTGCCGTCGGAATGTGCCATTCAACTGACCGAGTCTCATAGATCATCGAACTGCTATCAAAACCAGTTTGTTCCAATACCTTTCGACACTCCTCTCTCTCGTCATACAGATAATGCGGTGGACCTTGTGGCAGTTGGACAGTTAGGTCCGCGTGAGCCTCAACTGCGTCGTTGACAATTTTACCGCCAGGATTTTCCGGGGGTGCGGCCCACACGGTAAAACCAAACTTCCCTGTCGGTTTCGATACACGGAAAGCTTCCCGACACGCTTTTTCCGGCTGCGCAAGATGAAGCAGGCCGAAGTTAACCAAAACACGATCGTAGGTCGCATCGTCAAACGGCAGCGTCTGAGCATTACCTTGAAGGAATGAAATATCAGGGAACATCTTTTTTGCCGTTGCCACCATTTTCGCCGAGAAATCAATTCCAGTTGGATTAGCACTCAGTTCCCGCACAGCGGCAGATACGTACCCGGGTCCGCACGCGACATCCAATACTGACATTCCCGACGAAATTTGAGCACGATCGATCAAATGAGGAATGAACTGTCGCGTCAGTGACGACCACACGGAATCGTATTTGTCGGCCACACGTTCCCAGCCTTCGTGTTCGAATCGGGTAAATTCGTCATTGATTTTTGTCACGGTGATGATGCTGAGCCGGCTCGCATTAAGGTGGATCGACCGCTCCGTCGAGCAGAGACTGCTCAATCTACCGTACGTTTCGCACAGCAGAACAACGACAGCTTACTCCAGCGGAAATTCGATTGGCTCTTCTTCTTCGCGCGGAACCAGCTTGTTTCGCTCAATAATTCGAGCGCAAGTATTCCAACGAAGCAATGCATCATCGTGGCCGGGCGGACGAATTGCTTCCGCTTTTTCAAACCAGCTCATCGCTTCGCGAAAAAGCTCGTACGCCTGAAATCGGCAGCCGGGTGTATTCTGCGTCAGTTTTGTTTTAGCCCTACGCTCTGCGAAGATTCCTGTGTAATACGCACGCTCATATTCGCTTTTAATTCGCGACAGAAGATCTTTGGCCTGTGCATCACTTACGCCGTAGCCTTTAGTGAAACGATCGGTTAACGCGAGCAGCAACGTGATGATTGCCTCCTGGTTTTCGGGATCGGTTTTCAATACATCCAGGCAAATGCTCTCGGCTTCAGCGGGTTCGTTGAGCAGCCGATAACGCATCGCCTTTTCGAGCGCGGCTGGAACAGCTTCTCTAGAGAGCGATTTGAGTTCGGGCATGGGATTCGTTGAACCGTTGAAAAGTTAAAGCGTTAAGGCGGAAAAAGTCTCGCGCAAAAGCCGCTTCATCGCTTCAACCCTTCAACGATTTACCTTCCTCTTCATCCATTTCCAAATCCAACCAAATGGATCGTAAAATTCATCCACCACGCGTTCCTTCAGTGGAATGATTCCGTTGTCGGTGATCTCAATGCTCTCGGGACAAACTTTTGTGCAACATTTCGTGATGTTGCAGTAGCCGATGCCCTGTGTGTTTCGCAATTCGTCGATGCGATTTTCAGTATCGAGCGGATGCATTTCGAGCGCCGCGACGTGAATCAAAAATCGTGGCCCAATGAATTGTTCATGCATCTGATGATCGCGCAGCACGTGGCAAACATCCTGGCAAAGAAAACACTCGATGCATTTACGAAATTCCTGGACACGATCGATGTCCTCTTGCCGCATTCGCCAGGTGCCGTCCGGCGCGTCGGGCGGTCGTGGCTTGAACTTCTTGATCTTTTTCTTCACCCGAAAATTCCATGACACGTCCGTAATCAAATCTTTCACGATCGGAAACGCTTTCATCGGCTCGACCGTGATCGGTCTGTCGAGCGGCAATTCGCTCATTCGAGTCATGCACATCAGTTTCGGCATACCGTTGACTTCCGCCGAACACGACCCGCACTTCCCCGCCTTGCAGTTCCATCGACAGGCAAGGTCGTTGGCTTGCGTCGCCTGAATTTGATTTACGGCATCGAGCACAACCATGCCTTCGGAAATCTCGGTTCTGTAATCGCGGAATTCACCGCCCGGGGCGCTGCCTCGCCAAATTCTGAATGTTGCCTGTTTTTGCGCGATCATTTCATCTCTTCGATGATCTGCTTCAAATAATCCGGCATTTCCGAGATCGATTCGAGTTGAACCTGCATTGATCCATCAGCGGCTTTCGAAACGATCGTGTTCACTTTACCAAGA
>QHMQ01000118.1 GCA_003217835.1 Verrucomicrobiota bacterium | reverse complement strand
AATCGCAGCGCATTGTTTCCGGAGGATCGACAATCACGCAACAGCTTGTGAAAATTGCAACGGGCCGGCAGCGGCGCAGTTGGTTCGGCAAGATTTATGAAACAATCGTCGCGTGGAAAATCGAGCGGCGTTGGAGCAAGGAACGGATTCTCGCGGAATACTTGAACTGCAGCAGCTACGGCAATCGGCGTCTCGGCCCCGAAGCCGCCGCCCGCGCATATTTCGGAAAATCGGCGCGCGATCTCTCTTTGGCGGAAGTGATTTACTTGGCGGGCCTGCCGCAGGCGCCGAGTCGCTTCAATCCGTGGCGACATCCGGAACTCGCCGCGGCGAAGTACGAGCGCTCGCTCGTGCGTCTGGCGCAATTAGGCGTGATCACGTGCGATGACCAATTGCTTTTGCAGAAATCGCCGCCGGTCGCTCATCGGTTCGATCCGCCCCGGCTCGCGTCGCATTTTGTGGACGCTGTGATTGCACAACACTCCGGAGTTCGCGGCCCGGTCAAAACGACACTCGATGTGGATCTTCAAATCAAAGCCGAACAACTTTTGCGCTCACATCTCGCGGCGATGAATCGTCACGACATTGCGCAGGCCGCGATGGTCATTCTCGACAACGACACCGGCGCGGTCCGCACGATGGTCGGCTCGGACAATTATGCGACGAACCAAATCAACGGCGCGATGCGTCCTCGTAGTTGCGGCTCCACTCTGAAGCCGTTCGTTTATCTCGCCGCGATAGATCGACATCTGCTCACGGCCGCGAGTTTGTTGCCCGACACGGCGGATGCGATTCGCGACGAATATGCCGATTACGACCCGCAAAATTTCAATCATCGTTTTCTCGGCCCGGTGCGCTTGCGCGAAGCGCTCGGCTGTTCGCTCAATGTGCCCGCGGTCTTCACTTTAAGCCAGCTCGGTGCGCGTCCCACGTTTTATGGATTGCAAAAATGGGGCTTCGAATTTCGTGGCGGCTTGAGCGATTATGGCGCGGGTTTCGTTCTCGGCAACGCCGAGATTCGTCTTGTCGATCTTGCGGGTGCATACGCAGGCCTGGCGCGCCATGGCATGGCGATGCGCGCGAAATTTCTCACCGCGGAACATTTCCCGATGAAGCCGATCGCGTCGCGCGAAGCGACCGCGATCATCACCGACATTTTGTGCGACAACAGTGCGCGCGAAAAAAGCTTTGGCGCCAATTCACCGCTCGTGTTCGACGAACGAATCGCCGTGAAAACTGGAACGAGCAGTGGTTTTCGCGATGCGTGGACGGTCGGTTTCAACAAAGAACACACCGTCGCGGTCTGGATAGGCAACTTCGACGGACGGCCAATGCGCGACACGTTTGCCGTCCGTTCCGCCTCGCCGCTCTGGGCCGCGATGATGCATGAACTCTTGCAGCGCGATCACCCGCTTGATCCGCCGGAGGAGAACGGACACCTGGTGCGACGCGAAATCTGCGCGGAGACGGGCCTGCTGCCGTCGCGTTTCACAAGATCGACAATCAACGAACTGTTTTTGAAAGGGACCGAACCGACGGAGGATTCCGCGAATTGGTTCTCGCCGGATGGAAAACTGTTGCTGCCGAGCGAATATGCGGGTTGGTGCGCGAGTGCGAACAACACGCGTGGCGCTCAGGTGCGGCCTGATCCGCGTATCACAAATCCGATCGCGAACGCGCGCTACCAGATCGATCCTGTGCTGCCGCGTTCGCAGCAAATGATCGAACTCACGGCCACGCTTGGCGATGGCGTGAAGTGGTTTTTAAACGACATGCCCCAATTGCCGCAACACGATGGCCGATTTTTTTGGCAACTCGAGCCCGGCCAATGGAACGTGCGGGCAGTCAGTCCCATCGGAATAGCCGGAGAAACCATCACCGTGGAATAAGATCCACAATTTGTGATCGAAAATTGCCACGCCCGTCTCGCTAATTCAGGTTTCGCGCTTGCGGCCGATTTCTTCGAGCAATTCGATTTGAATTTGCTGAATCTCGAAGAGCCGATTGTATTGCCGTCGCAACAAGTGATCGATCTTTTCGTGCAAGTGCCGGATTTCCAATTCGGCTTTGAGATTGACCTTGTAATCATTTTCGGCGCGCAACCGGTCACGCGCTTCCACGCGGTTCTGGCTCATCATGATCACCGGGGCTTGGAGAGCAGCGAGGCATGAAAGGATCAAATTGAGCAGAATAAACGGGAACGGATCGAAGGCGCGGGTCGCGAGAAGGACGACGTTCATCGCAATCCAAAGCACGATCACTACGCCAAATGTAATGATGAATTTCCAACTCCCACCAAATGAGGCAATCCGATCCGATAGCCGCTCACCGAAGGTCAGCTTTGTCTCGAATTGCTCGGCGATGTTGCTCGCGAGGATTTCATGCTGCTGCAAACTTTCGATGACTTCATTGTCGAGCGTGGATAGTTCGCCGAGTTCGTCCTCGAGCACGTCTTTGACATATTCCTTCCGGAACTTGCCAAGGTCCTCCAGGCAGATAAAACCTTTCCCGTCCCAGTTTGGCAGGCGCTTCTTGATGAATTCGAGGAGGGACGGTCGAATCAATTCGGCAAGCATTCCGTCGTGCGGCGGCTTCGGTTTCTTGCAGATCTCGCAAATAAGTTTGGCAGGCGCGGTTTTGTTCATCGGATCTCGTTCTCAGAGTAAACCGCTGTCTCACAGATTGTCGATTCCGTCTTGAATCGGCGATGGTCGTACTTAAGGTTCCGCGCATGGAAGAAGCGGAAGTTCCTCTCGAACATTTGCAGGAGCAGGTTCATCACAGGGCGGAGCACAGCGGCACGGTCTGGATTTCCTGGGTGGCATTGAGTACCGCTCTCCTTGCGGTGCTGGCCGCGATCGCAGGACTTCTCTCCGGGAAACACGCGAACGAGGCGATGATAAACCAAATCGAAGCGTCCGATCAATGGAGCTACTACCAGGCGAAAAGCATTAAGGCGGCCGTGCTCGACGCGAAAATCGCGCTTTCAGCAATGCCGTCGGAAAAGGATCGAGAGAAAACCGCGAAGTATCAGGAGGAGGAATCTGAAATCAAATCGGAAGCCGAGCACAAGGAAGCCGCGGCCAAGTCAAACTTTCACAAGCACGAAGTGTTCGCGCGCGGTGTGACCATGTTCCAAATTGCGATTGCCATCGCAGCGATTTCCGCGCTTACGAAAAAACCCCGGTTTTGGATCGTGAGTTTGCTTTTCGGGGGCGTCGGACTCGTTTTCCTCGTGCTCGCTGCGATCGCTCGCTAAGCACGTCCTTAAAGCTGCGCATCTGTGTTGGCAAGCCACGTTCGCCCCAGCCACGGCCGGTGCCGGCGAACACGTATTGACGGGACACGATGCCTGCCAGGTCGGACCGGATTGTGCCAACAACCGCACCAACCCCTTTCGCGCAAACGGATATCGACTCGCCGGGCGCGGCTACAACGTTTTCAAAAAATCAAAGTGCGCGTCCGCACTTTCCAGTTCCACGTCGTGATAACGAGCACACGCAGTAATGAGCAGGTCGTTGGCTGGCACGCGTTTGCCTGCCTTGCGGCAGCGGTCCGCCAGCTCGCAAGCGCTCTGCCAGATCTCTTCATTGATAGACAATTCGGGAATGCGTTGCTCATAATCGCGAAGTGCTGCGCGTTCTTGTTCGGTACTGACGCCTGCCCAAAGCTCCAGTCGCACGATCGGGCACCAGGCTGCCAGCCCGATGGCTAGCAACTGTTCGACTCGCGCGCGAACTGCCGGCTCGGCTTTACGGCGCATTTGATGCACCCAGCTCGAAGTATCGACAAGTTTCACTTTCTCTTTTTCGAAACCGCCGTGCCCTTCGGAAACGGAGTCCAGCTCTTCCAATCGTCCTCGTCCATCGCCTCGATCTCCTCGTTGGTCATGAGTGATTCAAACTTACCTGTGTACTTCAACAACTCTGCCTGGCTATGGCGGCGGTTCATTTCTTCGAGCGCTTTGACGATGGCCTCGCGCTTGGTCTTGGCTTTGGTGTGCCGCATCGCGTCGCGCAGCGTCTTATCGGGAATATTCACCGTCGTTTTCATGCAGACATTTTCGGTCGGATCGGAATCCTTGTCAATGTGACACGACAGAAATGAGTATTCCGATTTTATAGCAAATGGAATCCGCTATTCGTTAACCGATATGCCTGAGGTCGATCTTGGCGACCACCGAGGCGACATTAAGAGTAGCGGCGATTGACCCATTCGACTTCGCTCAGGGCAGGCTCTCAATCGCCCGATTCTGTAGCCGCTTCCGCTGTGCGAAGCGTTGCGCGTCGCCCAGAGAGCGACGGCTACAGCCCAACCGCCCCTGCCTGCTCGTGCGCTTGACAAAGAATGCGGCATCGCGCCTGGGGCAGGCCGTACGACTAAAGTCGTAGGGGAAATTTTCCTGAAAAATCAGGGACTTGCCCTGATCGACAAACTGACGCGAATCATGTAAAAACCTCCTCGATTACGTCATCCGACGTTTCGCTCGAACACGTCCGCCATGCTCGCGCAGAAAACTCTTTTCCTCTGCTCTGTGACGGCCGCTTCTTGGTTCCAGGCTAAAGGCTCGTTCCAATGTGCATCTGAGAAAAACCGCCGGTTGGCGCTAGTCCCCCACACCTGATGTCCCATCCGTTTGGCCCAAAGCTCCGCGTAGCAATTATCGCAAGCGGGCGAAACTTTGGAACACCCCCACCATGGATTGAACGTGTGATCCGTCCACTCTATTGACGAGTTCTGGGCCATTGCGAATAACTTGTGAAGAACTAGTGAACAATCATTTATGCGGCGTCTGCATTGCGGGCAAGTCCAAATATGTTCAATCGAACGTTTTTCCGCAAACCGTCGCGCGACCAACGACGAACGCAGGCCCTGGCAAAACCAGCAGAGCAATCCCGATCATCAGGACGGTTACTCCGACCACGGAGACGATTACACGTTTAACAATTTTAACGTTCTCAAGATTCCAAACGCTGAAGAGGCGTTTCATCCAACGTGGAAGAGTGGTCGGCCGTTTCATTGCGAGAGCGCGGTGTCATCACATCGTCCCTCGCAACTAAATTGGATTGGCTGTTAACTGAGCGCGGCACGCAAACGGTCAAGAAAAGGCACCTGTGCCGGCTTCAGTTTTTGGCGCGCGATCTCCTCGGTGAAAAATTCGGCGCCGGCGGCCATTCCATTTCGAACAAATTTGATTTGGGTTCGAATGGTTCTGGCAAATCGCCTTCGAAAGCCCAGGCGTGAACCGTCTTGCCGCCTTTCTGTTTGATCGAGCCGAGCTCAATCCAGCCCCGAGCGCTTTCGGGCCGGAACCCAACCTCTTCTTCAAATTCAATTTGAGCGCGCGTTAGCAAATCTTCTCCCGGAGCCGCCTCGCCTTTCGGGATTGTCCATGCGCCGTCGTCTTTGCGGGCGAAAAACGGTCCGCCGGGATGCGCGAGCAGAACTTCCAATTCCTTGTTTCTGCGCCGGAACATAAGCAGACCGGCGCTGATGCGGCTTCGCGCAGACGTTGAGTTTTCCGGCACAGCTTATTTTGCGCCCATAACGCGCTCGGGGCGTTTTCCTAATGGCTCCGTGTCTTTTTTGTCGCCCCAGAGATGAAATGTGTAGGTGAAAACAATGTAGCCTAACAGATCGTGCTTCGGACCGTTGCTGATGTAGAGCGCGGGATTGAACTGGAAATCGCGTGTGACATTGCACGTAAACCCGATCGTCGATGAGTTTTCGGAGCCGCTCAGCCAATCAACCTGCACTCGCCACCTCTCATTGAAGTCGTAGGCATAACCGAGGATTGCTTCGTTTTTGTAGCCGCTATGAATAGCCCCGCCGAACACTTTGTTATGCTCGGTGCAGTAGCCAGCTTCTATAAACGGTTGAGGATCCACATTCAGGTGAGGCGACCAATTCACGAACCCAACGGAAAGAAGAAAAGGCTCTTTCGTTAACAATCCTATCTCCGTCGCGAAGATCCAATCGTCAGGTTTGAATCCGCGAAACACCGCTACCTCAGCCCATTTCGTCAGGCCCATCTCAGCTTGCAACTCATATGGATTCGCAATCCGCTTGTCTTGAATTTGCAGACTTAAGGAGAGATTTCCTTCTGGCTGCAGGTCTGGCGTTACGATTTGACTCAACCCTTTCGTTGTGGCTATCGCAGAAGGAATGTTCGCGAGACTGATCAGCAGCATAATGATCGCCGCCGCGAAGCTGATTCGCTCATGTCCAAATCCGCCAATCTTTTTGACATTCTTCGCCACGATGTCGGGA
>QHMQ01000117.1 GCA_003217835.1 Verrucomicrobiota bacterium | reverse complement strand
CAATGGATCCGCGCCGATCGAAATGAATGCAGCGCGACAATCCGTCGTGGTCAAGGCGCCCATCGACCAGGTGTACGAGCAGTGGTCGCGAGTTGAAGAACTCCCGAAATTCATCACGCCGTTGCGGAATGTACGAAGACTTGATGACGCACACTTTTCTTATACATGGCATCCCAGCGGGATCGAACAACGAGATGTTTTCCACATCGTGCTTCGAATTCCCGAGCGCCGAATAGCCTGGCGCTCTACTTCGGACGGCTTCATTTCAGGCGTCGTTTCTTTCGAACCGCGCTCCAATGAAGACACGCAAGTAACTCTGAAAATACGTTCGATTTTCGATCCTCCCAGCTTGGCGCGAAGACTGGAAGAGTATCTAAGCAATTTCAAACGGTTGGTTGAGAACGAGGAAACCGTATCATGACAACCTTCTCGCTCAGAGAGTGAGGCCGAAGAGGTGGCGATGCCCGATCTTCTTACGAAGACTCCGTCTGCTCACAAAGGATAACGTGGTATGTGGATTGTTCGTTTAGCTCTTAGGCGTCCCTACACTTTCACGGTGGTGGCCATGCTCCTCGTGCTGATGGGAATCGTGACCATCGCGCGGATGTCCACGGACATTTTCCCCAGCATCAACATCCCGGTGGTGAGCGTGATCTGGAGCTTCTCGGGCGTCGCGCCCGAAGAAATGGAAAAGCGTTTCGTCACGGTCTGCGAACGCGCCATGACTACCACGGTAAACGACATCGAGCACATCGAATCGCAGAGTTACAACGGCGTCGCGGTCATCAAAGTTTTTTTTCATGAAGGCGCGAAAGTCGAAGCGGGCGTCGCGCAGATCACATCGATTTGCCAGACGCTTTTGAGGATCATGCCGCCGGGCACGACGCCCCCGCTCATTATTCAATACAGCGCGTCCAACGTGCCTATTCTGCAATTGGGCTTGAGCAGCAAAACGCTTTCCGAGCAACAGCTTTACGATCTCGGTTTGAACTTTATCCGCACGCAACTCGCTACCGTGCAAGGCGCGCAGGTGCCGTTGCCTTACGGCGGTAAATCACGCCAGATCATGGTCGATATCGATCCCGCAAAACTTTACGGCAAAGGGCTGTCACCCACCGACGTAAGCAACGCGATCAACGTGCAGAATGTTATCCTGCCAGCCGGCACACAGAAAATCGGCGACCGCGAATACAACGTGCGGCTCAACTCGAGTCCAGAAGTCTTGCAAGTCTTGAACGATTTGCCGATCAAACAAGTAAATGGCGCGGTGGTTTACATCCGCGATGTCGCCCAGGTGCGGGACGGCTTCGCCGTGCAGACGAACATCGTCGCGCAAAACCGGATCCGATCGGCGCTCCTCACCGTTTTGAAAAGCGCGAGCGCGTCCACCATCGACATCATCAAGCGCGTGAAGCAAGCGCTGCCGCGAATTCAGGCAACTTTGCCGAAGGAACTGGAAATGACACAGCTCTTCGATCAATCGATTTTCGTGCGCGCGGCCATCAACGGCGTTTTGCGTGAAGGCGTGATCGCGGCCTGTCTCACGGCGCTGATGATTCTTCTTTTCCTGGGAAACTGGCGCTCGACACTCGTGGTCGCGACCTCAATTCCATTGTCGATCTTGTGTTCGATCATCGTCCTTGGCGCGCTCGGCCAAACGATCAACATCATGACGCTGGGTGGACTGGCGCTGGCTGTCGGCATTCTGGTCGATGACGCCACTGTTGAGATCGAAAACATCCATCGCAATCTCGCGATGCGGAAACCGATGATCCGCGCGATTCTCGACGGCGCGATGCAGATTGCCGTGCCAGCATTCGTCTCGACCCTGTGCATCTGCATTGTTTTTGTGCCGATCTTTTTTCTAAGTGGTGTGGCGAGGTTTCTTTTTCAACCGCTGGCGATGGCGGTCATCTTCGCCATGTTTGCCTCCTATCTTCTCTCCCGCACGGTCGTCCCGACGATGGTGAAATTTCTAATGCGCGGGCATCTCGAGGAGATCGATACGAGTCTCGCACACGGGCTCGGCGAGCATAATGGCAGCGAAGAGAAGATTGACAATGAACACCGGCAGGAACGCGCGAAACGTCCGAAGAAAGGTTCGCACAGCTTCCCCGGAAAAGTGCTCGGGGTCCTCAACGGAATTCACGAGAGCTTCAATCGCGGGTTCGAAAAAATCCGCAACCGCTACGTAGATGCACTGCGCTGGTGCCTTGGGAATCGCAAGATCGTCTTGATCGCCATGGCCGCGATGGTGCTTATTTCGCTTTGTGTGGTCCCGTTTCTAGGGCGCGATTTTTTTCCAGTGGTGGACGCCGGACAAATCCGATTGCACGTACGCGCACCGGCGGGGACACGGCTGGAAGCGACGGAGGAGCGCTTTTATCGCGTCGGCCGTGCAATTCGTGAGGTGATTCCGCCTAACGAAATAGACAACGTGCTCGATAACATCGGTTTGCCGGCGAGCGGAATTAATCTCGCCTTCAGCGACAACGCCACCATCGGCGAGGCTGACGGCGAAATTCTGGTCGCGCTTGTTCCAAAGCACCGGCCGACCGCTCAGTACGTTCGCATTCTGCGCGAGAAATTGCACCGCGATTTTCCAGACATGGAGTTTTTCTTCGCTGCGCCGGACATCGTTAGCCAGATTTTGAACTTCGGCATTCCGGCGCCGATCGATATTCAGGTCACAGGCCGCGACCCGAAGGGCTACGAGATTGCGAACCAAATCAAACAACGCGTCGCGCAAATTCCCGGCGCGGCCGATGTGCATGTGCACCAGGTCGTGCACGGTCCGGATTTGCGGGTGAATGTCGATCGCACCCGCGCGCAGCAAATTGGTCTCAGCCAAAACGATGTCGCGCGCACGATGTTGATTTCGCTCAGTTCGAGCGGCCAGACGTCGCCGAACTTCTGGCTCAATTTTCAAACCGGCGTGAATTACCAGGTGGCGGTGCAAACGCCGCAGTACAAAATGGACACGCTGCAAGATTTGAAAAACACGCCGGTAGTGGCGCCAAATCAGCCCCGCCCGGAATTGTTGGGCAACCTGGCGACGGTCGAGCGGCGCGAGTCACCGATCATCGTGAACCACTACAACGTTCAACCGGTGTTTGATGTCCTCGCCAATGTGCAAGGTCGCGATTTGGGGGGCGTCGCCGGTCAGGTGAACAAGATTCTCGATGAGACGAAAAAGAATTTGCCGCGCGGCACATTTCTCAGTGTGCGCGGACAAGTGGAGAACATGAACAAATCGTTCGCCGGCATCGGCGCGGGGATCTTGTTTGCGATCGTGCTCGTTTATTTTGTGATGGTAGTCAATTTCCAGTCGTGGACCGATCCGTTCATTATCATTATGGCGCTGCCGGGCGCATTGTGCGGCATCATCTGGATCCTCTTCATTACCGGCACCACGCTCAACGTGCCGTCGCTCATGGGCGCGATCATGGCCATCGGTGTTGCCACCGCGAACAGTATTTTGGTTGTCAGTTTTGCCAACGACGAACGTTGCGGCGACCAGCCGAAAAGTTCGCTCGATGCCGCGCTCTCCGCCGGTTTCACTCGGTTGCGTCCGGTCATGATGACTGCGCTGGCCATGATCATCGGCATGTTGCCGTTCTCGTTCGGTCTCGGTGAAGGTGGCGAACAGAACGCGCCGCTTGGCCGCGCGGTCATTGGAGGCTTGATCTTCGCCACGTTCGCCACTCTCTTTTTCGTGCCGGTTGTTTACAGCATTTTGCGAAAAGCGGAGTTCACTTGCGACGAAGACGAAGAGTTCGAGCGACAGGAACGACGTGGGGCTGAAGGAGAACAGCCGGCGCAATGAACCGGACCAAACACCGCAAGCATCGTCACGACGGGGAAGGTAGGGCGCGACCGCTTGCCACGCCGGAGCATCGCGAAGGCGGGTCGGGCGCGCCGAACGCAGAAGATCAATCGCGCAAACAGGAGCAAAATCGACATGCGCGGACACCGCAGCGCGGCGTCCCTACCAGGCCGCCCGTGCGCAGCGTCGCCGTTTGGGGACCGATCGCTGCGGTCACAGTGCTGGCGTTCCTTGTCACCATTGGCGTATGGCGGCAGGTCCACGAGCGCGGCCAGGAAAAGGCGTTCACCAAACAGGCGACGCAACTCGAGGTGAACGTGGTGACACCGCAGCGCGATCGCAAGCCGCAGGAATTAATTCTGCCCGGAACCTTCCAGGCATTCAAGGAGACGACGATCTATCCGCGGTCCAATGGCTACGTGAAAAGCTGGAAGGTCGATATCGGCGACGACGTCAAAGAGGGCCAACTACTCGCTGAGATCGAAACGCCGGAGGTCGATCAACAACTGGCACAAGCGAAGGCTAGTTACGAAATCGCGAAGGTCACAGCTGATCGGTGGCGCGATCTGGTCGGGAAAAACGTC
>QHMQ01000116.1 GCA_003217835.1 Verrucomicrobiota bacterium | reverse complement strand
CGAACGCCTGGCCGACGAAAATATCCACATCGGCCCGAGCGATTACGTGCCGTGGCAGCTTGATAATAAGATTGCCTTTATCCGCGCAGAAGGCCGGCTCTTCGGTAATGTGCCGATGGAGGTCGATGTCAAACTTTCCGTCGAAGATTCGCCGAACTCGGCCGGCGTAGCGATCGACGCGATTCGCTGCTGCAAACTCGCGCTCGATCGCGGCATCGGCGGCGTGTTGAATTCCGCGTCCGCCTTTTTCTCCAAACATCCGCCCGTGCAAATGACGGACGACGAAGCATATCGCTGCGTCGAGCAATTCATCCGCGGCGAACGCGACCGCTAAGCAATCTAATCGCCAGACGGATTCCGCCTATTTTCTTCGCGGCTTTTATCTTGCACTAAAAATCGTCGGGCGCATCCGGGCGCATTTTTTCGTCGAGCTTCGCGGACGGGAGTTGCTCCAGCCGGTTCCATTCCTCCTGCAATTCGTCTGCCGTGTAGAGCAACAAACGTCCAAGCGCCGTCGAAAACAAACCGGCTTCCACGCCGAAGTGCGTGATCTCGCTCACTGCTTTCCAATAAGCCGCCAACTGCGGACGGTAATGCGAGCGAAAACTTTCCGTCTCGCCTAACGAAACGCTGTTCGTCTTCCAATCAAGCAGGAGACACCGGCCCGCTTTGCAATCAATCATGAGCGAATCGATCAAGCCTTCCAATACGCCGCGATCGTTTCTGCGCCAAGAGAATGGAAACTCGCGATGAAATTGCGTTTCAGCGCTCGCGAGAAACCGAGCGATGCCAGCGTCGCTGAACAAATTCTGCCGCGTGACATCCCAGTCTTTCGTTGCGGACTTTGCCTCGGGACAACTCGGCAATTGCTTTTCGAATAACTTCTGCGCGGAATCGATTCCGCCCTTCCAATCCAGGCGCTCGAAAAATTTGTGCCACCAGCGGCCGTACAGCGTGGCGAGATTATCGGGTCTCGAACGCGTCCGCACTTCCGCTGGAACTTCCGCATCGAGCGCGCTCGGCGTGAACTTGCGCACGAATTCCGAGGCGCGCTTTACTGCGCACTTGAGTTCGCGAGCTGTTAACGGTTCGATCTTCGCTTCGGATGTTTCCGGCGCGGAGGAAGGCGTTTCGGAATCTTCGATGGTTTCGGTCGTGCTCGCCCGCTCATCGAATTCGCCGGAATAACCGTCCTTCCCGCAAAGCAACCGGCGAAGCTGTGCCGTCTTGGGAAGTTTACCTTCGGTGTTGGAAAAAATTTCCTGATCAAGCACGAGCACGAGTGTGTGGCGCGCGCGTGTCGTGGCGACATAGAGAAGGCGTTCGAGTTCTTGCTGTCGTGCGAGCTCGATCGCGTCTTTCAAATCCTTCGATTTGTCTTCTTTGCCGAAGGCAATTAAGAGCTCGCCGGTCGCGAGCGGTTTCACGAAATGTGGATAGGGCTGACTCGGTGGCCGTAGGTCGCGCGCGAGAAACGGCACAATCACCGCCTGCCATTCCGAGCCTTTCGCCTTATGCGAAGTGATGAGCTGGATCGCGTTGTCGTCGGCAGAAAAACGAACGGCACGCGGCATCGTGAAATCGTTGCGCAAGTGTTCGGCGAATTCCGCTAGGATCATTCCGCTCGCTTCCGCTTCCGCGGCTTGCGCGAGCAACGCGTCGAGTTCGCGCGGGAGATCGCCGAACTCCGTCGCGGGCAACGGGAGCAAACGTTGACGCAATTGCGTTTGCTTGACGATCAACGCAACTGCGTCGAATAACGCCAGGCCTTCCGCGCGTTGACGAATTTCCGCGAGCGTGCGCAGATGCGAGGAAATTTTCCCAGCAACCGGCAAGACCTCGTCGATGCGAAATCTCGTTTTCTGCGCTTCAGCAAAAATCGCGAGATCGTGATCGGACACGCCGAAAATTTCGCGGAGCACGCCGACGATTTCGTAGGCGTTGAGCGGGTCGGTCATGATCGTAAGAAGCGCGGTCAGCCACGCATAGGCCGCGCTGTCGCCTTTCACATCGCGCTCAGATTGGATCGCCACCGGCAGACCGGCGCGCCGCAGTGCCGCCGCCATCGTTTGCAGCCAGGCTTTGCGCGGGCAAAGAATTGCCACCTCGCGCCACGAATCCGCCGAAAGTTTTCTCAGCCCCGCGTGCGTGATCCATCGCGCGAGATACTCTGCTTCGATGCGCGCCTTCTGATAATCCTTGAGTTTTTTTCCTTCCGGCAACAGCTCCTTCGCGACCAGCGGCACGCGAATGACTCTTCCGGGAAGAATTTCCGGACGCGGCTGCAATTCGACGAAGCGCACCTGTCCATCCTTGTCGTTCAAGATTTCACGAAACGTTGCGTTCACGAAATCGAGTTGCTTCTGGTCGAGTCGAAACGTAACAGAAAATTCCAAGCTCTCGCCGTTCTTGTCGGCGATCAGCGCTTCATGAACAGCTCGATAATAATTTAAGTCCGCGCGCTCCCAATAAATCGATTGCTGAAAATCGCCGACCATGCAGAAGTGTCCGGGCGGCGGATCGACGCGCGTTTCCATCCAATCACCGGTCGCGGCCGCCGGTCGCGTCGCTTCGAGCAGCACGGAAAATTGCGCCGGTTCGGTGTCCTGCGCCTCATCGAGAATGACGCGCACCTTTTCTTCGCGAATGCGCGGCGCTGCGATCGGATGTTGCAGCAATTCTTTCGCCAGCGCGACTTGATCTCCGTACGTGACGAATCCGCGCTCGAGTCGAAAATCGAGAAAATCGCGCTGCACTTCCGTCGCCACGCATGTTGCAGCGGCGCTGATCCATCTGCGCAATGGCGAGAACGTCTGCGTCCAAAGATCCGAAAAATTCGAGTTCGCTGCGGTGAAACAAACCGGCCAGCGCAAATATTCCCAGTCGCCAGCGTAACGTTTTTCCCACTCGCGCAATTCCGCTTGTGACTTGCTGATGCTGTCGCGACCGCCGTGATCAACTCGCGCGTAAACTTCCGTGAAATCGAGCGTCGGGCATGGCGGTAATTCCGGAACGCACAAGACCGCCGAACCTGCGCGTCGTCCCAATTCCATCAAATCGCGCGCCTGCACAAGACGCAAAAGCGTGGCACGATCTTTTTCGCCTAACGAATGGCCGATGTGGGTCTGGCTTTGCACAAATTCCTGCCAAAGGTCGTCGTCGTTGCTCAGCAATTCGAGCGGCGCGGGCAGACCGAGATAATGACCGTAGTCGGTCAGCAATTTCATGCAAAAGGAGTGGATCGTGCCGAAGAAGGCGCGATTGAATGCAGTTTGCACCTCCGTTCCCAATTTCGCCTCGAGAAGGATTTGCCGCGTGCGCTGTTGCATTTCGTCCGCCGCGCGATTTGTGAAAGTGACGATGACCAGGCGCGGCAGAATTTCCGCCGCGTTGACCGAACGCGCGATCGACAAAACGCGTTGCGTGATAGCAGTAGTCTTGCCCGAACCGGCCGATGCGACGACCGAAAAATTTCGATCCAGTTCGTCGGCAAATCGCGCGCGAGCAGATTCGTCACTCAGCCTCACCATATTTCCCACTCCTCTTTTTCGAGCACGAGCGCGGGATGGGTCAGCGCCCATTTATCCTCCAAAATGTCGTTATCGATTTGCAATGTCGCGAGCGGATATAGCGTGCTGTAACCAAACGCGGGACGGACTTCCCCTTTCATTCCGAAAATGCCAGTGCGCTGCATTTCCGCGAGATCGGCGAAGACGTCGGTGTGCGGCGCAAGATCGACAATCGACAATTGCGGTCCGACGTGTTTAACCGCCAGCGAAAGAATACTCACGTTCACTTCCGCCGCGCCGAGCTTGCGCACGGCTAACGCATAAAGCCCGAGCTGCAACGTTGTGCCTTTGACAAGATTGTCGTGCAGATCGGAAGTCTTCAGTTCCTTAGTCGAACCAGTTTTATAATCGACAATCCAAATTTTTTGTCCTGTGAAGTCGGCTGCGTCATTTTGCGCAAGCACCAGATCGATCTGGCCACGCAGCTGAAGTTCCACCTCGTCGGCTATTTTCACCGGACCTTCGCGACCGATGGGTACCTCCGCCGTCATCCAACTCCAACCTTCGACGCTCGCAATTTTGCCGCCGAGATACCGCGCGAGATAACGCGCGTTCAACCAGCCCGAGTTCCACCAGTCAGGCACGACTTTGCCTAACGCGTCGCAAAGTTGCTGGAGGGCCGCGTGACGTTCGTCGGCAGAAACGCGGACACGCTCATCGATTATTGCCGATGAAGGAAACGCCGCGAATAATTTTCCATCTTTCGTTTCGCTGATGCTCGCCAGCCAGCGATGCACCCATTTGCCGCTTGTTGTTGCCCATGGATTCGCGGTGTCGTCGGGCGCTTCGACACCGAGATAGCGTTTCATCCAAACAATCGCCGGCGACGAAACCATGCGTTCGAGATCGCTGACACTCAGCGTCGGCATCGGCCGATACGACTGGTTAGTCCGCAACGCGAAATCGTATTCGCTTGCAGGTTTCGAAGCATCGCGGCGCGCGTTGAATGCGATCAAAGTTTGCTGTACATCCGTGCGTGGCAGCTCGGATTGGCGAGTTAACAGGCACGGATCATTGA
>QHMQ01000115.1 GCA_003217835.1 Verrucomicrobiota bacterium | reverse complement strand
GCATCGATCGCCGCGCGCGAGATGTTCGAGAATTCGCCGCCGCGTGGGATCGGCCAGTGCGGCGAACGTGCGATTCAGAACATTTGGCGCATATTTAACCATCTGGTTAACCATTTAACCGAAATATATCGCAATGCAAGTGCAAAAATTTGCGTCGCCGCTCTCCGGCAGCGAGCCGCCTGACATGCAGCGTCTTGCGGTTGCGCCTGCTTTACTGCGGCTGAGAACCCTGTCCCGGTGCAAACCCTTGTTCGGTCGAAGTGTTTTGCGTATTCGCGGCCGCGGCCGCTCTCTTGGCAGCCCATCTGGCCTTCATGGCCGCCGCGAGTTGCGCACGACGCTCTGGTGTCAGATTGAGTTTTCTCTTCACTTTTTTGGCAGTAATTGGTCTCTTAGCGGCAACCGCTCGCATTCGGGGCTCTGGTGTTAAGCGCCGGTTTTTCTTTTCGGCTCGACCGGAAGTCTCCACCCTCTTGCGAGCTTTATCAGCCCGGACGGCCGATTTTGTTTTTTTCTTAGCCGCGCCGGCTGTCGCTGCCGCTTCGAGTTTCTGTTTCAGCTTTGCGAGCTTCTTCGCACCTTTTTGCAGGCGAGCTTCCAGACGCCGGATTTTCTTACTAAGATTCTTAGGCTTCATATGGGATCAACGTTGCTCCCGCCGGTCGCGGACACGACTAGCGCTGGATATCGAGTTAATGACAAAAACCTCCTAATGTCACGTCATATTACAGCGCCATCGAGATCGGCCTATACCGGTTCTGTCGCAAGAAAATAGCAAAGATGTTTGTGGATCGTTCAGGTTCGTCATGATCCGGCGACGGACCGGTTACGCATTGAAAGTTTTACCCGTCATCAGTTACGGCCACTAGTTTGTCTCTAGCACCGCAAGAATGTTCCCGGCTGGATCTTTGAACCACGCAATCGTGGGTCCATTTCCTCGTATAATCCCTTTGTCGTCCGTCTTGATGTGGGGCAGGTCATAAATCTCGAAGCGTACGCCGCGCTTCCTGAGTTCGTCTACCGCTTTGTCGACATTCTCAACCGGGAAATTCAGGATGGTAAAAGTGGCCGGTGCATGATTCGGCCTGGAGTAGATAAGAACGTCATTGCCTCCGGCAATGTGCAGCCTCAGCAGGCTATTCGATTCCGAAACCTTTACCCCAAGTGTGTGGCCATAGAATTCCTTCGCCTTTTGGATGTCATCGACCGAAAAAACCGCGGAATGCTTTGCTCTCTGTTAACATTAGCATTATTCCGATTGCTTCTTGTCCATAATTGTTCGGCGTGTAGCATGGCGACGCTTCTCGAAGCGGAAAGCGAACGGGAATTATGGGTGTCATATTGCAGGCTTTTTATTGGGACTGTCCCAAAGCGGAAAACCGCGAACATCAGTGGTGGGTCTCTATCAAATCCAAACTGCCGTCGATTGCGCAGGTAGGTTTCACAGCCTTGTGGCTTCCACCCGCAAACAAGGCGGCCGGCTGGAAATCGATGGGCTACGATCCTTACGATTACTACGACCTGGGCGAGTTCGATCAGAAAGGCGGCGTGCCCACCTGGTTCGGCTCCAAAGCCGAGCTGTTAGCCCTGATCCAGTCCGCTCAGGCTCAGGGCCTGCAAGTGTACGCCGATCTGGTGTTCAATCATAACAGCGGCGGTGACGCCCAGGAACTGAATCCTATCGACGGCCAATTGCGCTGGACGAATTTCTCACCTGGAAGCGGCAAATTCCGCCGTGACTGGACCTGCTTTCATCCGAGCCGGTACGAGACCTGGGACGGCGCCACCTTCGGCGACATGCCGGACCTCTGTCATCGCGCCCCCATAGTCTATACCGAGCTCATCAGCTATGCCCGCTGGCTTTTGGAAGAAATCGGTTTCGACGGATTCCGCTATGACATGGTCAAAGGTTACGGCGGCTGGATGGTCCGTTCGATCCAAGAATTGCGCGCGCTGCGGGGCGGCGTCAGTTTCAAGCCGTATGGGGTCGGCGAATGTTGGGACAGCGAACGCACGATTGATGATTGGCTCGATCAAACCAATGCGTGGTCGGACAATCCAGTCGGAGCATTTGACTTCCCGCTCCGCTGGCGTCTGCGCGATTTGTGCGACAGCTACGGTTTCAGTCTCCGCACTCTCGCTGAGCGTGGAGTGCTGATGTGGGACCGACCGGCCCAGGCCGTCACCTTTGTAGAGAACCACGATGTCGTGCGTGACAGCCCCATCATCAACGACAAGCTGCTGGCGTACGCCTTCATCCTGACGCACGAAGGTTACCCGTGTGTCTTCTGGCAGGATTACTTCAACTGGAATCTCGCCCAACCTGACAATCAAAGCGGCATTGACGCGCTCATCAAAGTTCACGAACGCAATGCCGCCGGCCCGACGCAAGTGCTCTTCGTCGACGACGGCCTCTACATCATGCAACGTCAGGGCCTCGGCAACCAAGGCGGACTGATCTTTGTCCTGAACAACCACGGCACCTGGAACGGCGCGTCGATCCAGACGCAGTGGAATAACACACGGTTCGTGCCGGCCGCCTGGCGCGGGCGCGACGACCTCGGCGTGCCGCAGGAAAAATGGACCAACGACTCGGGCTGGGTCGATCTCTGGGCGCCGTCGCGCGGCTATGCAGTTTATGTACCGGAATAAACTGCTCGACGGCAATTTGCCGCAACAGCTAGCGCGAAAGAGGACAGGCTCGACGTTGCCTTTCACGCGACACTGAAGCAACGGCTGGAGCCGACCGGCTCAATCATCCCCACCCGTCGCTCTGCGTATCTTAAAAATAGCGATCGCTCTTGCGGCGTTCCCTGGTTCGTTTTAACAAAAGCTTATGGAGAGAATGGTCTTGGTAACTGGCGCAACAGGCACGATTGGACGAGATGTCGCAAAACTACTTTCGAAAAACGGAGTGCCGGTGCGGGCCAGTGTTCGCGATCAAGCCAAAGCGAGAAAACAATTCGACTCCGACATCACGCTGGCGACATTCGATTTTGAAGACGTCGCATCCTTTCCCGACTCGCTGAAAGGTGTCGAAAGAGTTTTCCTGCTGCCGCCGCTAATGCCGAATCAGGTGGAAGTGGCAAATGCGTTTGTCGATGCAGCGAAACGCGCCGGCGTCCCGCACATTGTGAAACTTTCTGTCATTGGCGCCGACACCGACCCGCCATACACGTTTGGAAAATGGCACGCCGCCAGTGATCAACACGTCCGCGAATCGGGTCTCGCGTTCACATTTTTGCGGCCGAATTCTTTCATGCAAAATTTCATGAACTACTTTCCGCCGCGCGATGGCACGATTTATCTGCCGTGGGGGAATGGAAAGGCGAGTTTTATCGATACGCGCGATATCGCAGCGGTTGCCGCGGAAGCACTGACAAGCGACGGGCACGAAGGAAAAACTTACACGCTGACCGGCCCGGCAGCGCTCGGAATCGCAGAAGTAGCATCGATTCTTTCCGAAGTGGCTGGTCGCGAAATCAACTACGTCGACGTACCGGAGTCCGCTGCACGCGAGGGAATGCTTCAAGCCGGACTGCCGCAGTGGCAGGTGGAGCCGTTACTGGAGCTGCACGCAACTAACAAACAGAACCGTTGGACCGCCGTGACCTCCGACGTTGAGAAAGTCACGGGCAAACCCGCGACTACGTTTGCGCAATTTGCGCGCGACCATGCCGACAGATTTCGAGCGAGCTGAAATCTGAGTTGGACATTGGCCGCTCGGCGTCGGATACCAGTCGCACCGCCTCGATCACACGGTCGATCTGCCTCAAACTCGTGAGCACACCGATTGATCGCTTCATCGAGAAATCGTTACGGCGTAAGGAAAATCTTGCCTGTGTAAGGATCTTTCACTTCGGTTCCGGGCGGAAAACTGCGGACATCGATGTATCCGCTATCCGGCGAGAACGGACTCGTAACTAAGCCTTGTTTGCCGGGCACTGGAGTTCCGTAAAGCAATCCGCTTTTTCCTTTTTTCGCGGCCACGGCTGCCTTCGCTGCGCGGACGTTGTGTCCATTCGGAGCCGCAGGGACTGGGCCGCCTGAAGTCTGGCTATTCGCCGCGTCACTCGACGCAGCTTCATTGTGCCTATTCGGAGTCGCAGGGACTGGGCCGCCCGAAGTCTGATCATTCGAAACATCACTCGGCGGAGCCTCATTATTTTGCTTACGACCGCTCCGGTGCGATCGCCGCGCTTCCGGGTGCGGGACCGCGCGGCTTAGCGCTCTAAAAAAGTCCCGGAAGGGTCCCGCTTCCGCCACTTCAGTCGTAGCGAACAGAGCGAAGATCGATAGCCAGACGACAATTGTTCGGAGCAGCCGTTTCACAAGAATTACGGATATTGTATTCGGTAATGAATGCCAGTCCGGATGCGACTGTTTTCTGCCAGTCCGATCCGCCAATCGGACGGACTTGTCCAGTAGCGAGCTCGAACATTCAACGCCGGGTTCGCAGCTTTCTCTTGATCTCTTGCGCGAGTTTGTCCGGGCGTTCTTCTAAGTCAGCAAACTGACTCTGGAGCAATGCTGGATTCATAAAATGTCCGCGCCTCTGTCGGAATTGATCTGCGATGATTTCATAATTTCCCCGCAGCAAGACCAGCTTCACGTCAGCATTCACTCGGAGATATCGGCGGTATGCTTCCTTCAGCGCAGAACAAGCCAGAACGGCGTTCTCTCCTGCGGCAACGCACCGTTTGATCAACTCGCGCAAACTCTCCAGCCACGGCCATCTATCCTGATCCGTCAGCGGAACGCCCTCGCGCATCTTCTCTATGTTAGTTTGTGGATGAAAATCGTCGGCTTCATAGAAGCGCCAACCGAGTTCTTTCGCGAGCACTTGGCCGATGGTGGTCTTTCCGGCACCCGATACACCAAAAATGATTACGACCATATTATAATCCAGTCTGATTTCGACATCAGGCTCCTTCAGACTTCCTACTTTTGCCACGCGCTGTTAAGCCGAGCGGTGATGAAGCGGCTTCTCTGGCTTGATGTGGCAAAAGGATTGGCCATTCTCGTGGTCGTTTACTTTCATTTTTTCCGGACTTACTTCGAACACGGGATACTTCCGCCGGCCGACTGGAACAGCTTCGCCGCCAGTGCTGCGACTATTTTGAAATATATCTGGGTCAAGCTCTCTGGACTCGGATTTCATGCGGTCGGCGTTTTCATCATCCTAAGTGGCTGGGCCCTGATGCAATCGACGTCAAGCCGGGCGGCGAAAGGACCGATGTCATGGACGGCATGGTATCGCGCTCGGTTCCTCCGTCTTTATCCGATGTACTGGGTCGCGCATTTGGTTTACCTCACCTCGCCTTTCGTCGCGCGTTTCGAACAAATCGATAGCCGCATTCTGCTGAGCCTGCTTGGTCTGCGATTCGTGAACATAAGCGCGAACTTCTACTATCTGAACGCAGCCTGGTGGTATTTTTCCATGCTCATCCAGTTCTATCTAATCTTTCCGCTGCTTTTTTGGGCAGCGAGAAGACTCGGGCCATGGACCTTTGTGCTAATCGCGTCTGCCATCGGATTTTTCGCGCGCTATCTGATGCTGGTTGTCTATCCGCAGAACGGCATGTGGATACTGGGCGGCTTTGCCATCTGTCGGCTCCCCGAATTCGCTTTGGGCATGGCCGCTGGGATGTGGTGCGGCCAGTCGCCGCGACACGCGGAACGCTTTCTCCTTGGCGGCGCAGGATTAGTGACCGGATTGCTGCTTTATCCAGCGGCCCTGCGGCTTTACTATAATGGCTACACTTACATCTTCGTCGACTTCGCCGCCGGCGCCTGCTGCTTCCTTGTGATAATAGGCCTGGCCGGAATTATTTCGCGGTTCCCGCGACCGGCCAAAGTAATCGGCCTGGTGGGAGTGTTCTCTTACGGCATCTACCTGGTACACCAGCCTTACGTGATCTGGTTGGGGCTTCGCATTCGCGAGCAACCGATCTGGATGTTTTTGCTCATTGTTGTCGCAACGCTGTCCATGCTCAGTGCGTGGGGAATCCTTTTGGAAAAAGGAACTACCTCAATCGTCAACAAACTCGTCCCGAGCAAGAAAAAGCTTTCCGCCTGACAGCCCTCTCGCGCGATAATTTCTACTTCCTAACTCTCAATTCTTCCGCTCTTCTCCGTGGGGCGCTCATTCTTCCAGCTGCAACCTCCCCCGTCCGAAGCGAAAGAATGGTCTTTACAAAATAGCGAAGGCCTGCGCACGCTCGGCGCGAAAATCCGCCGTTTGGCCGTGATGGCAAAACATCCCCCACCATGAGTCGCTGCTTCCGCTCCGCGCGGAGTTATACCCGTGACTTAAAAGTGTCTTCCTGCCTGTCGACACTTCTAGTGCTTGTCTGGTGTATCGGGTGCGCGGCGCCCGTGAGCCCACATCACGCCGCTACGCTCAGCGTTTATTACGCAACGACGCGAGCAGTCGCATCGAATCCAACAACGCCAGAAAAGGCTTTTGCCGCTACGACTGCGGAGCAGCGGTATGTGCGTTACGGCCGCGCGCGAGTCGAGATCACCTCGTCCGGATCTCGCATTGTTTCGTTTGATCCTGACGTCGAGGCCGGCACTGGTCTTCAGCGCGGAAAATTCAACGAAGAGTTGCGGAGCCAAATCGGGCTCAGGCACCCACTTATTGTTTACATTCACGGATATAACAACACTTTTGCAGCTGCGGCGCATCGTGCAGCAATTTTTGCGAGTGAGCTTCAACCCGACGCAGCCCGATCGCCGGCGATTTATAGCTGGCCTTCCGCGAGCAAGCTTTTTGCGTATGCAAAAGACGAAGAGAGCGCACTGCTAAATCAGGAAAACATTCGGAGGTTTCTCACTGGCATTCACGATGATGATGTGACGACACCGGTGATCCTCATCGGACATAGTCTTGGCGCTCGAGCAATGACCTATGGCTTGCGCGATATCTTCTTGTTCCGGGCGGGAGCCGGGATTCACGCGATTGATCCCCGGCGGCCAATGTTTGCGCACCTTGTTCTCCTCGAAGCCGACGTCAATCGGCTTTATTTTCGCGATAATCTCTTACGCGCTGCTGCGCTATGCGGCCACATCACCCTGTATGTTTCTAGTCGCGATCGTGCGTTAGAGGCGTCGACATTTGTACATGGAGGTTATGGACGGCTTGGTGAAAATCCGCCGCATCGCGAAGATGCTCTTCTTGGTTCGATTCTGTCTGCGCAAATCGCCAAAAAAATAGACATCATCGACGCTTCAGCGGTGCGTTCTGATCTGTTCGGCCATGCCTATGATCAGCCTGTCTTATTCGAAGATCTAAGAGGGATTATTCGCGGGAAGAGTTTGGCAGAGCGCGAACACCACACGCTGGAAAAAGATCCAGCCACAGGATTATACCACTTACTGCCCGCACCGCGCGCTTGACCAATCCCCAGTTTGCCAACCAAACCAAAAGCAGAAAGAGATACCATCAATCGATTGCATAAAAATGTGTACCTCATTCTTGCATTCGCCTCACCCTATCGGCTCGCAAAACCAAACTCAGATGGCCTAATGAACCGTTGCATTGGCAAAGCTTCTTTATGAATACTGAAGCGAATCAACACGGCATCTGGGTTCAGCGCACCTGGTGGCGCATTCGCGATCTTTACCACCAACTCAAACCCGTTCGTTTTAGCTTCCTGGTCGCTTTCATTGCCTGTCCCGTGTTTCTTTCCGTCGCCCAAGGCACTGAAATCTTACGCACTGTGGGCGAGGGCATGGCTGGCGGGCAGTGGTACTGGCCGCGAGTTTTCGGATTTTTCGCGGCGCTGATCCTTTGGGCGCTATCCAGCTGGTATGCGGCGCGAGTCCTTCTTTATCTCGATTTTCCTGGCGCCCGCCGCGCTCAATCCCGCTCGAAGATCGCAGAAAAACGGATGCCGCGATTGTTGGGTATCGCGCCAATATTGATCGTCGGGAGCGGATTTTTGGTAGCTGCATCTTCCTATGATCGGATAGCGCCGGCAAAGTTTTGGCTGCATTGCTTTGCCGGTCTCTGTGCGGTGCTGGCAATCGCTTTCTATATTCTGCTAATCGTCCGCCGAAAATGGATTGGCGCGGCGCCACAGGAACAGGTCAAACATGCGACTCAACTTGGGCGGACCACGATCCTCGCTGTGAGCATGATGTTGATTGTCTCATTGCTGCTTTTCATTGTCTTCGCCGCAGCCCCCGTTCCAGTTCCCCAATGGCTTGGCATCGGCACAATATTGTTTTTGGCCGCTGCTTCGTGGATCAGTTTCGGCAGTTTGTTGGTTTACCTCGGTGGTCGTTGGCAGTTTCCAGTAATCACCATCTTTATCTTATTGGCCCTTCTTTTCAGCTTTTGGAACGATAACCACGTTATTCGGGTTGTTCCTCCGCAGGAGGTAGCGCGCGCCGATGTAATCGAGTCTTTTCGAACGTGGTACGGCCTCGCTGAAAAGAATGATGGCCCTGGAGCGCTACATCCGCTCGTTATCATCGCTACCGAAGGCGGTGGAATTCGTGCTGCCTACTGGACTGCCACCGTTCTTGGCGGCATTCAGGATGCGAATTCAAACTTTGCGCCGCATCTTTTCGCCATCAGCGCAGTTTCCGGTGGAAGCCTCGGCGCGGCCGTCTTCGATGCGCTGCTCGCCGAGCCGAACCCGAGTTCATTCAAATTCAAAGACAAAGCGCACGACATCCTCAGCCAAGATTTTCTTTCTCCCACGCTCGCCGCGATGCTTTACCCGGATTTGGTGCAACGCTTCCTTCCTTTCCCAATTCCGTATTTCGATCGCGGACGCGCGCTCGAACTGGGATGGGAGAAAGCCTGGCGCGATACAATACGTAATGATCGTTTCGCGAGTTCGTTCGTTGAGCTTTGGCCGGCGAACTCGCCTAAATGGATCCCGTCGCTTTTCTTGAACGGTACGTCCGTCGAAAAAGGCAATCGAATCATCACTAGCAATCTCCACCTTACCAACGTTTTCCTTGATGCAGAGGACGCCGCCGACAAAATCGCCCAGCACAGCTTGCCCATCACAAAGGCGGGATGCCACATTCCCCTCAGTACCGCCGCGCATATGAGTGCCCGTTTTACTTTCGTAAGTCCAGCCGGCCGGTTTCCCGACGGCTCCCACATCGTCGATGGCGGTTACTTCGAGAATTCCGCTGCCACGACTGCTTTGGAAATCGTCACCCGCATCAAAGACATTTGCGCGCACGACCGTATCGCGAACGTCGACGTGAAGGTCATCATGATCAGTAATGATCCGCGCAAAGGATCAATCGCAATTGCTCCAGCGAAGCCGGGACCGGAACCATCAGGACCAAAGCGCACAAAACCTGTGACCACGAACGGACAATTCCTTGGCGAAGTGACGGCGCCGCTCTACACCCTGCTGAACACGCGCAACGCCCGGGGCACCTACGCGCAAAAGGCAATTGGACGCGAGCAACGGCGCTTCAAGGTTGGTGTCACTGCGGCCCCCAGCGAGACAGAGGAAACGCAACCGGCCACTAAAGACATCATTTACTTCACACTTCGCGACACGAACGTGCCGTTGCCTCTGGGTTGGATGTTGTCCGGATCAATTGCAACTCGAAGATAACGTTGTCCGCAATAGAACGGCGATGGACGAGGTGCTCAAGATCCTGCTGACTCCCACGCGCTAACACCGCCCGGCATTGAGTGGCCAGTCCGGTCCGGTCGCCGTCGCAACACGGACTCCTTCAGTGGCGAGTTCAGGTCGAGTGATCAAAGAAACCTAACGAGCGCCTCAGTGGTTTCCTTCGGTCGCTCCTCTAGGATCCAATGTCCGGTATCCTTCAACACTACGACCGTAACGTTATCGGCGACCAGTTTCATTTGCTCCGCCAGCTCGTTACCCAATGACTTTTCACCGCCGATCGAAAGCACAGGCATCGTCAGTTTGGTCTGCGAGAGCTGCGCGAAGTCTTTGGCGAGTTGCGGCCATGATGCGAAATAGGCCCAGCCCGCGCGCATTCGTCCCGGTCGCGCGTAGGCTTCAGTATAAGCTTTCCGGTCCGCTTCCGGAATCGAGCGCGTCTTGTCGGCAGCGAAAACGTTCCAGAAATATTCGAAGTATGTGCGCTCCCGCCCCTTCACCAGCGCTTCGGGGTATTCGCCGTTGAAACGAAAGTGCCAAACATTTGGGGCGTTGTAGATCGCCTCCCACCCGGCCACGCCAGGAAGAAATGCATCCACTGCGTCGCATACGCGTACGCAACCATGAGACCGATGTCGTGTCCGACCACTCTCGCCTTCTCCACGCCTAACGATCGGGCGAGCGCGTGAATGCGAGTCGCAGAAGTTTTCATGTCCAGACCGTTCGCAGGAATGGCCGAATCACCGATGCCCGGCAGATCGGGCGCGATGACGGTAAACTTTTCCGCTAGCAAAGGAATAATCGGTCGCCACATTCGCGAAGTTTCTGCGTAACCGTGCAGCAAAATCACCGCCGGCCCATGACCGGCCGTCAGATAATGCAGCTTTACGCCATCGACCTCCGCCGTGCGCGACACAATGTTCTTGTCTGCCGTTTCGGCGTGAGTCAACGCCGAGGCCAAAGGGAACACGAAACACAATCCAAGTATAACTCGGACGAGATAACGGTTAGAGACGCGGTTCATAGAAAACTCGTTTGAATTTAGACGACGGAATTCGATGCATTTCTTCAGCCTTACCGACTCAATCACCTTGTCGGACATCTTAATTGTGTTGTCGATCGAACCGGCAATTCGTTTTACCAGATCGACATGTTACACTCCGCTGAATGAAAACCAACCGGGTGGAGGCATTTAGCGACGGGGTTATCGCCATCATCATTACGATCATGGTGCTGGAACTGAAGGTGCCGCATGAGGCCAGACTGAGCGCGCTGGCGCCGGTGATGCCCGTATTTCTCAGCTATGTGCTAAGCGTCACGCGCGTCGACTCGGTCATTCTCTGGGCGAACATAAACCTGCTTTTCTGGATCTCACTGATCCCATGGGTAACGGTTTACCTCGGTGACAATCACGCGTTGCCCTTTCCGGTCGCGCTTTACGCCATCATCTCCACGGCCGGTGCGGTCTCGTTCTTTTTGCTGCGCGGATCGATCGCGCGGCACCATCATGAACCCAGGCTCAAAACGTTGAATAAGAAAATGGCGCGCAAAAATCTGATCGCGATCCTCATCTACATCGTCGCCATCCCAGCGGCCTTTGTCTACACGCCGCTCGCTTTGGTCCTGATTGCTCTCCCTGCGGCGATGTACTTTTTACCCGAACGCTCACCAGAAAAGTTTGAGCACGTCGCGTAAACGACGAACATTTCTCTGACTGCTGACTTCTTAACGTCCAATATTACCGACTCAACCTGTCGCGCCGAAGTCTGCGAAGGAGGGTCACCTTGTCGATCTTAACTCGTAAATGCTTTTGGAGTTAACGTTAGTTCGGCAGAGCGAACGATACGATCTCGTTTGCGGCGCGATGGTTGGTCCAAAAGAGTTTGCCGTCAAACGTGAGCGAGCGACAAGGAAAACGAACACGGGCCAGGTCTTGCACCTCCGGCGTTTCTTTGCGCGGATCGAGCCGGGCAATGCGCCAATCCTCGTTAGGCATTTCCTCTCCGCGCAGGACGTAGATCAATCCATCGACGAACACATGGCCGCAGATTTCGGCGCCGACATTAATGACGCGCAAAATGTTCCCGCTCGCATCGAGTTTGAGAATGCGATGCTTGTACCACTGACTAAGGTAGAGATGATCGTCGTCGAAGCTGAGGTATGACCCAGTGAACTCCGGGCACGCGATTCGATCTCCGTTGAACCCGCTCGCCGGAACGTAACTGCGAAGATATCGATCATCGTCCGGATCTTCACCGATCGTAAAGCGAAGAACCTGCCCCATCGACACCGCCGCCCACGGAATTCCGGGCGCCTCCGTTTCCTGGACAACTGTCCACGGCTTCACATCGATCGCATAGATCCGGCGAAGATCGCGCGAGCCCATCCACAACGTGTTCGAATGCCACGCCAACGCTTGAGGCGTTATCGCTGGCGAAGGAAGGCGTCGTCGCTCGTTGATCGATGGCAGTTCTCGCGTCGTCACGGAAATAGTGTGCATCGA
>QHMQ01000114.1 GCA_003217835.1 Verrucomicrobiota bacterium | reverse complement strand
AGATGCCGATCACGACGAGAACTGGAACCGAAAGATCTCGCCCCTTTACCATGTCGATGCTATTCGCGCGCCGCTTCTCATCGGCCAGGGAGAAAACGATCCGCGCGTGACAATGGCCAATACCGAGGCGCTGGTTGCGGCATTGCGCAAAGCGAAACGCGAAGTCGCCTATGTCGTTTATCCGGACGAAGGCCATGGCCTCGCGCGACCGGAAAACCAAAGGGACTTCTACGGGCGGATCGAGGAATTCCTCGCCAAACATCTCGGGGGTCGCGCGGAACCGTGGAAGAAAATCAACGGTTCGACGGCTGAGTTACGATGAGACCCGCGGGCAACCAGATCTGCTTCTAAGATAGAAGTCTTCGCCTCACACCCAGAGTTGGTTGAGCTTCAATATTTTTCGAACTGATGCTCACCATCGCAGACGACACCTCATTTCACGTCGCGGGGAAATGGGGGGTCACTTCACTTTGCGCTCGGCATTCTCGACCATGGTGAGATGTTCCTGGAGCGTTGGGAGCGTTTTGGCCGCCCAAGCTTTCACGTCACGATCATCGCCGCTCCTTGCCTCTTTTTGGAACTCAGCAATGTCATTTTTGTGGTCTATCTCAAGCAGTTTCAAATACTGCCTGTCGAAGTCCGCGGCTCCGATGTTCTGGGCCCTAACACCACTGCTGTCGAACTTAACGCCTTTTCGGCTGGCCAATTCCGTCAGTTCCTTGTTCGCTTTGGTGTGGTCCGCTACCATGCGTGCGCCGATCCTTTTTACATCCGCGCTTTTTCCTTGTTTCTCGGCCATTTTCCCATTCTCAACTTCCTGCTGGCCGCCGCCTCCCGCTTTTTGGATAAAGCTCGCGTCCTTCTGGCTCAGTTTCACGGTCGCGGTGCCGGAGGATGGCGTCGGGGCGGATTTTGCACGCAGATGCGGGTTGCTCCCGATGCCGGTGTCCTCTTGCTGGGCGCGAACGGTTCCGATAACCGACAGGCTGCCGGCTATGGTCGCGATGATCGCGAATCGCAAGATTGATAGGAATTGTGTTTTCATAGGCTTGTTTCCTTTCGTTACTATATATCACCATTGGACCTTTGGCGTGTAAAGTTCGAAAGTTGGACCGAGGGCGTAGTCCGGCGCGCCCGTTTGACCCGCTCTTTCCCAATTGGAAATTTCCGCCAGTTCTTCGTTTGGCTTAACGAACCGGCAAATGACGAAAAACTTCTCCGGGAACTGTGTCGATCCCGATCCGGCAGTCACGGTCCTCCCACGCGACTTCTTAATTACTCTACAACTTCGACGCCTTCGAGAGCAGTGCGCTGGGCGTAGAGAACGCTCAAACGTTTTGTCATTAGGCCAACCCTGCCGTCGCCTATGATACGATCATCAACTTTGATGACTCCCGCGAGTTCGCCCATTGTTCCCGTGCAAAACATTTCATCGGCACGGTAAACGTCGTCGAGTGTGAGATCGGTTTCGGTGCACGCGATTCTTTCAGCGGCACAAATCTCGAGGATGGTTGCCCGCGTAATTCCTTCCGGACAGGCGCCGACGCGGCTCGTGGCCAGCTCACTATTGCGGACGATAAACACATGGGTCGCATTCGTCTCGGCGATGAAGCCATCCGTGTCGAGCATGAGCGCGTCGTCGGCACCAGCATTGTTCGCCCCGATCTTGGCCAGAATCGAATTCAGCAAATTTGCGTGGTGAATTCTTGGATCAAGGATTTCTGGAGTCGGCCTTCTGATCTTGCTTGTGATCAACGTGAGACCTGTTTTCGCGTAAACCGGCGCCTTGTGTTCGGCGAGCACGATTAAGGTGGGTCCGCTTTGATTCAGCCGAGGGTCCATTCCCGACGTGATTTTTACCCCACGCGTTAGAGTTAAACGGATATGCACACCATCACGCATTTTGTTCGCGGCGAGTGTGCGCTTTATTTCATCGACAATCTTTTCGCGCGATGGAATCTCGGGGAATGAGAGTGCGGTCGCAGAGCGATGTAATCGGTCGAGATGCTCGTAGAGCTTAAAAATCCGACCATTATACAAACGCAAGCCTTCCCAGACTGCGTCGCCGCCTTGCACGGCTGAATCAAACGGACTGATGCCCGCATCGTCGCGATGCACGAGCTGACCGTTGATATTGACGATCAGGTTGCGATTTTGCTCATCAAATCTCTGCAGCATCTGCCTAACCGCGGATTACGCGAATAACGCTGATTCTCTCGTTGTAGCGGCATTTGTGTCAAACACCGGAGAATCAAACAGGTGTCCCTAGCGGCGAGCGCGTCTCTAACCGTTCATGAAATCGGCGTCATCCGCGGTTCACTGCAACCGATATTCATATAGCCTTTCGTAACATTCACGACAGCGCTCATGAATTTTGCCCAAATGCGCCGGCACTTTGGCATCCCTCGGGCGGTATGGTTGAAACGATGTCGATCTCGCCACTTCGCCGTACCAATATTTGGCCCAGACGCCGTCGGTCTCACGCAATCCAGGTGGCCAGGAAAGCATTGACTCGTTAAACTCGACGCCGACTGCATCACAGAGCAGCCGCAGCATTCGTTCAGGATTTTTCAGCACGTCTTTTGCATCTACGATCGGTGGAATCGATTCCGCGCGAGTTCGGACGAAATCAAAAATCTCCGTTTGCTGCACAAAGCCCAGGTCTTCCAACGCGGGGTCCTCCCGCTTTTTGACGTAGGAAACAATTACTTCGCGCGGATCGCGAATAAGAAAGCAATTCGTCATTGCGCCGAGCCAGCGTCGATCTACTTCCGGCAAGAGATGATGCGTCATATGTTTCTGGAAAAAAATGCGCTTCCCGTTTGGGACTGGCCCGGTCAGTTGAGCGACGACTTTTTGCCAATCGATTTCGCCAGCGGCGATCACTGTGTCCGCGCCGGGGTGCTCTTTGCCACTCGTCTTTAAATAATAGGCGTAAAACGGCTCATCGATGACAAAAGTGTCGGACCGGTTGCCCCAGGCGCGCATCATTGCAGTCGAAATGTTTCGTGGGCCTGACCACATCGCGATCCGGATCGGCTCGTCGTGAACCATCCAGACAGATTCCGGCTCGTCCGTACTTTTTGCCAGCGGGAACTCGATCTTGCCGTCAGAGAACTCCATCATAGTCGCTGACGGCGACTACCGCATTAAATCGACTGCGGCTACAGCTTACGACTTCGCATAAACGCCGAGCAACGGCCGGGGCGACGGAACCTTCGATTTAAAATCACTCACGAACCCGTCCTTCGTGCGAATCTCCACATGACCCGCTGCTTTGCTCGCGCCATAGACCAGCACAGCGCCCATTGGCGCAGCATAGGGATCGGACACCGGGAGCTTCTTGAAGCCGTAGTTGCTCACGAGCTCCTGCCCGGCTTGTTTTGCTAACATCGTCGTTGGTCGGGATCTCAACACGCCTGCGGCGACGAGTGCTTCTTTTACGAAATGCCAGCAAAGCGAATGCGAGTGTGCATGCGCGCGTTCCTCGGCGATGGTGGCGGCGCGGCACAGCTTCGGATCAATCTTCGGATCAAGCTTCGCGAACGGATGAACGATCTTCTTCGGCTGATATTTATCGATAATTTCAACCGAATGCCGTTTGCCGGACGCATCCTTGTAACCAAACTTGGGTTTCGGCGCCATGGACATGTTTAGCGCCGAGGCTGGGCGCGGATAAAATGCCACGCAGCAGAGAGTGATGATCGTAAGGGGGAGGATTTTTCGCATAAAGCGCGCGTCCTATCGAACAGATTGGCTGCCTCCGCAAGCAGTTTTTTCGGTTTTTTGAATAAAATTCGGTTTTTCAGACCTTCCGCTTAGTGCCATTCTTCAAACCGAGATTTGAGAGTCGGTTGGAAACTGATCGAGCCGCTCCCCAATCGCCTATACGATCAGAAGGAAGAAACGACCTCGACCATTCGTTGGCGTGCCCTTGGATCAGGAAGCCGGCCAATTCCCCCTTGAATGTTGTCTTCGAGATGACGCGGCTTGTCGGTCGCTGGGATCACGCAAGTTACCACCGGGTGCGCTATGATCCATTTCAGAAAGAACTGCGCCCAAGATCGACAATCGAATTCGGTCACCCAATCTGGCAGCTCTTTGGCGCGGGCGCGCTCAAACAAATCACCTCCACCGAAGGGACGATTCACAATCACAGCCACGCCCCGCTCCTGCGCCAGTGGCAGAATGCGCTTTTCCGCTTCGCGTTCCATCAGCGAGTAGTTGATTTGGAGGAAATCAAGTTTTTCCCGCCGGAGGATTTTTTCCACGTCCGGAAATGCGCCCGATTCGTAATGCGTGATTCCTATATAACGGATGCGCCCCTGCGCCTTCCACTCGCGCAGCGTGGCGAGATGCGTCGAAACATCGGCAAGGTTGTGGACTTGCATCAGGTCGATCCGTTCTGCACGTAGCCGCGCCATCGAGCGCTTCATCGACTCGATCCCAGCCTGTTTGCCTTGCGTCCAAACTTTGGTCGCAAAGAAAAGCTTCTCACGAATTCCAAGCGCGGCCGTAAGATCACCGATCACCTGCTCGGCGCGTCCATACATGGGCGACGTATCAATAAGGCATCCGCCGAGTTTGGCTAAAAGCGAGAGAACCTCTTCGAGTTGCTTCCGAGTAGCCGATGTAAGATTGACATCGAATGTTCGCCACGTTCCCAATCCGATCATGGGCAGTTTCTCACCGGACGAAGGAATCGCGCGCATTAACATTGCTGATGATTCGTTTGCCGCTTGTGCGCGCGCTGCTCCGCTTGGCAGGAGCAAACCGCCTGCGCCCGCCGTAATTAACCGCGCGGCTTCGCGACGAGTAAGATTTTCTCTCATTGGCAGACTATTGAACAAAAGAATAAACCTGCGTTCGTAAACGCAAACAAATGCACGAAACGACCCGTCGACATTTCATCAAGCTTTCTGCTGGCGCGGGCGCCGGGCTTGGCTTTGGACTAAGATCGACAAGTGTATCCGCGGAGAAATCGGTG
>QHMQ01000033.1 GCA_003217835.1 Verrucomicrobiota bacterium | reverse complement strand
TGCAATAAAGATCGGCACGATCAGCCAACAAAAGAGCGCGCATAGTATGTACAGGCCAAAGTTTTTCCATTGCGATGATGTGCCGCGCCAAACGGTTTCTTCCGCCATGGGGAAATCTTTAGCAGGCCGTCAACAGAGCACAAGGCGCTGATGGCCACGATCACGCAAGCATTCGTTTTGGGCGCGGGGCTTGGAACCCGGCTCCGTCCGCTGACTGATGATTTGCCCAAGCCGCTTGTGCCGATTTTCCAGAAACCGCTAATCACTTTCGCGCTCGATAATCTGATTTACCTCGGCATCGAATCTTTCGTCATCAACACGCACCGTTTGCCGGAGCAATTCGCGAATGCATTCGCGAACCAGACTTATCGGGATCGGCCGGTGAGGCTCGTGCACGAACCGGAACTGCTCGGGACGGGCGGCGGGATCAAAAACATCGAGCCGTATCTGAAGTCCGCGCTGTTCATCGCTTATAGCGGCGACGTCCTAACGGATATTGATCTGCAACCGTTGATTGACGAGCATTTCCGCTGCGGAAACGACGTCACCCTGGCGTTGCGTGATACCGGTCTAGCCGCGGCGGTCGCCTTTCGCAACGGGCGGGTGGTCGATATCTCGAACCGATATGGCATGGCCGGCAATCATGACTTCGCCAACATCGCGGTTTGGAACCCGGGGATTTTCGAGCGGATCCCACCGGATCGAAGAATTTCTTTCATTCCGATCATCGCCGATTGGATCGGGGCCGGCGGCAAGATTGGCGGTGTTGTTCTCAATGACGGGAAATGGTTCAACATTGGTTCGCGCACCCAATACGTGGAAATCCATCGTGCGATCACGGACGGTTGGCGACCCCGTTATGTCGAGAATCTGGAGTGGCCGATTCGTGTGGCAAAGAGTGCCAAAGTGGCCGCGAGCGCGCAGCTTTCCGGATTTTTTTCCATCGGCGCGGATTGCACCGTGGGCGACGACGCCATCATCGAGGACACAATTTTGTGGCCAAACGCAGAAATTGCTTCCAAAAGTCGCCTGCACGGTTGTATTGTCCGCGCCAACCGAAAGGTCAGCGGCGTCCATCGCAACATCGACATCTAAAAACCGCACTATGAGAACCAACTTGCTCGTTCGACGAACACGGATGCATTTTCCGCGTTTCGATGTCGCGGAAATAAAGATCGCGCCGATTAACAGGGGCGGATCAGACCGCAAATTTTACCGGATCCGTTGCTCGCCAGATCAGACGCTCATCCTAGTGAAATACAATCTGGAGCGCGAAGAAAATCGGCATTACGTGCAGATCGCGAACTTTCTCGACGAGCATGGCATTCGGGTGCCGAAGATTTATTTTCATGATCCAGCGGAAGGTTTGATCTGGGTTGAAGATCTGGGCGAGAGCGATCTTTACAGTTATCGCGAAGAAAGCTGGCTCGTCCGCCGCGCGTTCTACGAGTCGGCGCTCGATCAAATCGCGACGCTTCATGCTTTGCCGGAGTCGGTCTGCGTCGAAATGAAGGAGCATTTGCCCGCCGAATTCAACGCCGCGCTCTACAACTGGGAGCAGAATTACTTTTTCGAAAATTGTCTGGGCCGTTATTTTGGCATAGACAACGTAAGGCTTGATGCGCTCGCCATGTTGCCGGCATTACAAGAAATCGCGGAACGCCTGGCGGGTTTGCCGAGAGTTTTGGTGCACCGCGATTTTCAATCGCAAAACATCATCATGCGCAACAGCCTGGCATACCTAATCGATTTTCAAGGCATGCGCCCGGGTTTGCCGGAATACGATCTGGCGTCGCTGTTTTTTGATCCGTACGTCGATCTTTCCAGCGCGGAGCGGACTGAATTGATTAGTTACTACAGGGAACGACAGGCCGAAAATTGCCGGATAATTAACGGCGAGTTCGATGACATCCTGCGATTATGTGCGATGCAACGCCTGATGCAGGCGCTTGGTGCTTACGGTTTTCTCGGACTCGTGAAAGGCCACAAGCATTTTCTGAAACATGTACTGGCCGCGATGGCATCGTTGCGTTCCGTTATCGAACCGATCGAAGGTTTACAGCAGCTCGAGGCGCTGCTCGCTGAATTGATTTCTCGGTAAACGAAGTCGAGAAAGCTGGTTTGTTTTTCAGCGGACGAACGGATTCGTCTGGCGCTCCGTTCCGATCTTGGTCGGCGGTCCGTGTCCGGGCAGCACCGTCATATCATCGCCGAGCGGAAATATTT
>QHMQ01000032.1 GCA_003217835.1 Verrucomicrobiota bacterium | reverse complement strand
GATGTGATCGAAATGGCCATGGGTCAGCAGGAGAAGTTTTGGATGGACATCGCGCGATCCGACCCAATCGCAAGCTCCATCGGGCGCGTCGAAAAGAATCCAGCCTTCGGGCGCCTGAACGAGATAGCAATTTGTTTCGAAAATCCCGCCACAAAAGCTCTCGTAAATCATCGCCGTCACTGTAGCCGGGGACGCTAAACCCGGCCAGCGCAGCCGCCAGTGCCGAAATATATTGCGGGGAGCCGTCGGGTCAGTCTCGAAACATTCGGGGCGGCTATAAATGGGTTTTCCGCATTTTTTGAATGTTCATGTCGCTCAGGTGTCTCACGTCCTGCATGTCGATCTTGTCTCATCATCTTGCGTTTCATCCTGAAATCTGCCAAGGTGATAAACCCTTTTTTCGCCGATGAAATCATCTTTACAACGGTCACTAGCGTGTTGGGCCATTCTTTTTGTCTCCGCCATTGCGGCTCCGCCAGCCGTAGCGACAACGAAAGAGACGATAGCAGTCTCCGTCGGGAATCTTTTGCAGGAGGGCCATTATACCCGTCAAAAGCTAAACGAGGAACTTTCGAAAAAATTCCTTCAGACTTATCTAGAGCTGCTCGATTACAGTCACCTCTTTTTTACCCAACAAGACGTTGACGCGCTCAATGCGAAGTATGGAAACTCGATCGCGGGTGACGTTCTTCTCGGTACCTTAAAGCCTGCCTACGAAATTTACGATCTCTACGCGAAACGCGTGGATGAGCGTGTCGCGAAAGTGAAGGAACTGCTGAAGGAGCCGATTGATTTCAAAAGCGACACCACCATCGAGCTTAGCCGGCAAAAATCCGCCTGGCCAAAGGACCAAGCCGAAGCCGATCAGCTCTGGCGGGGTCGTATCACAAACGAGCTGTTACAGGAACATCTGAGCGAGCATCCTATTGAGCCCGCTCCGCAACTGGTCACGCGCCGCTACGATCGTCTCGGCCGCACCGTCCACGAGCAGGATAAGGACGAGCAAATGAAGCTCTTTCTCGATGCGCTCGCCCAAACCTACGACCCGCATTCCGAGTATCTGAGCAAAGCCGACATGAAGAATTTCAGCATTAACATGGGCCTTTCGCTGGTGGGAATCGGTGCCATGCTTCGGACTGAAGATGGCTACGCAAAAATAGAGAGCCTTGTCCCCGGCGGCCCGGCGCAAGTAGATGGCCGGCTAAAAGTGGGCGACCGCATTACCGCCGTAGGGCAGGGTTCGGCTGACTTTGTCGATGTTCGCGAGATGCGGTTGGACAAAGTCGTGGAAATGATTCGCGGCAAAAAAG
>QHMQ01000031.1 GCA_003217835.1 Verrucomicrobiota bacterium | reverse complement strand
AAATTAAGCTGAAGGATCAGGAGGCCCGGGCGGACATCATTATCAGAAAGGATGAGAACGGCGATCCTATAAAGCTCGGTTGGCTTACACTCCCATCTTTTTATGCGGACATGGACAGGCACCAGAAAAGCACGACGCGCGATGTGCTGGCGCTGCTCAAGCGATTAAAGAAAGAAAACATCGCCGGATTGGTTGTCGATCTTCGGAAAAATGGCGGCGGCTCACTCGAGGAAGCGCTCTCCCTCACGGGTTTGTTTTTGAAATCAGGCCCGATCGTCCAGACGAAAGATTATAATGGAAGCATTAGGATCTCGTCCGATCCCGATTCTGGAATCGCATATTCTGGGCCACTGGTGGTGCTGACTAGCCGGCAAAGCGCGTCCGCCAGCGAAATCTTTGCGGCTGCTCTCCAAGATTACGGGCGCGCCGTAGTTGTCGGTGACAAGAACACGTTCGGCAAAGGAACCGTGCAGACGATTCTTCCCATTGGCCGGTTTGCTTCGCTGCTTGGCAGTCATTCCGAGGAGGATGGTGCGCTGAAGCTGACCATCCAGAAATTTTATCGTGTCGCTGGTGGCTCGACCCAGCTCCATGGTGTGGCCTCCGATATTGTCCTGCCGAGCTTGAGTGATCTGCCCGAATTTGGCGAAGGCGCGCTCAAGAATTGTTTGCCCTACGATGAAGTATCCAAGGCGAAATACACGAAATGGTCAGACACGCATTCGCTTTTTGTCGATCAATTGAAGCGACGCTCGGAAGAGCGGGTTAAAAACGATCCTGAGTTCCATTATGTGATGGAAGACATCGGGCGTTTGCGTCACAAGCTCGACGACAATCGAATTTCGCTGAACGAAGACATTCGAAAAAGCGAAACGCAGGAGGACAAGCTGCGAAAAGAAATGCGTTCGAAAGAGCGTCTGGCGCGCAACGAGGAAGAACCGCGCATTTATCGGCTGACCCTTGACACTGTCGACAAACCCAATCTCCAACTGGTCATGTATCCCGGGAAACTGGCCGAGACGAAGAAGAGCGGAGTCCCTCCGAAAGCTGTGCCTGAGGCTGCCTCGGATGCAGATTCCGATTTAGTCGCCGGCATCGGCGGCGGGGACGATACCAAAGAGCCGGCCATTGATCCCGAGCGAGATGAAACGTTGAATATTCTAACC
>QHMQ01000030.1 GCA_003217835.1 Verrucomicrobiota bacterium | reverse complement strand
CTTCGGTGGCGACGCGCTTTTTTGCGGCTACAAATTTCGTTCCGACATCCAATCGCATCGCGCGGTCGCGGATGTGCTCGGGTGCCTCGTCATCTCAGTCGAGCTTGTCGATCCACGTTTTTATCATCTCGATACCTGTTTTTGCCCACTTCCCGATGGCGCAGCTGTCTGGTTTCCGGCCGCATTCGATGAATACGGCCAGCGGGCAATCCGTGAACACGTCCGCGACTTAATCGACGTTTCACCAGAAGAAGCAGCTTGTTTTTCCTGCAACGCGGTTGTGCTCGAGCACGATATTGTTTTGCCGGAAGGCGCGCCGAAACTCGTCGCTACCCTCAACGAGCGCGGCTACCGTTGTCATGAACTGCCGATGAGCGAATTTCTGAAAGCCGGCGGCGCGTGCAAATGTCTCACGATGTTTTTGCCGCAACGGGAAGCTGTTCCGTGATAAAACGGTAGTCCGCAAAGTTTCGGCGGGCTCGGCGACCGCGCCCTACCTCTCGCGCTTTCGCTTTAATTCCGCTTCGATCTTCCCGAGCGGCAAACAATTCATCACATCATCTTTCGTGAGCCAGCCTTTGCGCGCGATCCCGACGCCAAACCACAAATCCTGAAGCCGCTCGGCGCGATGCGCGTCGGGATTGATTACGCACTTGACTCCTTTTTCCTTGGCGCGCGGCCACCAGCGCCAGTTGAGATCAAGGCGTTTCGGCGCGGCATTGAGCTCGATCCAGGTGCCGGTTTCCGCCGCCGCGTCCAAGACCGCTGGAAGATCGACAACGTACGGCTCGCGCTTTAACAGAAGCCGGCCAGTCGGATGCGCGAGTATGGTGACAAACGGATTGCCGATCGCGCGAATGATGCGACGCGTCATGTCTGCTTCAGAGAGATTGAAGACGGAGTGAATCGAGGCGACAACAAAGTCCAGTTCGGACAAAACATCGTCATCGAAATCAAGCGAGCCGTCGCGGAGAATGTCGCATTCGATCCCGGCAAACAAACGGAAGCCATCAAGCTTCTGGTTCAATTTGCGGATCGCCGCCACTTGTGCGCGCAGCTTTGCTTTGTCTAAACCGTGCGCCTGGATCGAGCTGCGGCTGTGCTCGGCGATGCCGAGGTATTCAAGCCCCAGTGCCTGAGCGGCGCGCATCATCTCCTCGAGGCTATTGTGGCCGTCGCTCGCCGTGGTGTGACAATGAAATGTGCCCCGCAAATTCTCTGCTTCGATTAGATGTGGCAGAGAATGGTTCTCCGCCGCCTCGAACTCACCACAATTCTCACGCAGTTCCGGGGGAATGAAATCGAGGTCGAGCGCGCGATACAGTTCCGCTTCATCGTGGACTTTCGGAATTTTAGTTGCCGATCTTTTCTTGGGTGTTTTCGGATCCGCCGGCAGAGGCGCGAGACGATATTCGTTCAGCGTCCAGCCGCGTTTCAGCGCGCGATTGCGCATCTCGATGTTGTGCTCCTTGTTCCCAGTAAAATAATTGAGCGCGAACGGATATTCCTCAGCGCTGACCACGCGTAGATCGCATTGAATGCCGGAGCGAAGCCGCATGCTCGATTTTGTCGGACCTTGCGCGATGACTGATTCAACCAAGGGATGCTCGACAAACATTTGTGTGATCGGTTCCGGTTTTTTTGTCGCGGCAATAAAATCAAGATCGCGCACGGTTTCCTTTCGCCGGCGATAACTGCCCGCGATACAGACCTGCAACGCGTCGGGATGGGCGGCAAGAGCGTCTCGGAGCGATTCGGCCTCGCTGGCGATTTGGCCAAATTGAAACGAACCTGAATGCTTGACCCGGTCTGCAATTGCTTTGCACAGTTTTTCCTGCGTGGTCTCGCCAAAGCCTGGCAGCTTCGCGACGCGGCCGGATTCGCAGGCTTTCAGCAGTTCCGCAACTGAGCTGACGTGAAGTTGATCGTGGAGTGCCTTAATCTTTTTCGCGCCAAGCCCCTGAATCGAGAACAGCTCGAGAATGGCAGCCGGAAATTCCGCGCGCAAATCTTCAACGTATTTGAGCGAGCCCGTCGCCGCGAGCTCCTTGATTTTGGCTGCGATGGCCTTCCCGATTCCGGGAATCTTGGCAAGCGTCTCTTCATCTTGCAGATCCGAGAGACTTCCGCCCCAGGCTTCAAACGACCGCGCCGCATTGGCATAAGCGCGAATTTTGAACGGGTTTTCTCCTTTCAACTCGAGCAGAGTGCCGATCTCCTCCAGAACCTGCGCGATTTGTGATTTAGTCATTCAACTTACGCTTAGCAAAGATTCTGTCCTCGTCGACACGAGGTTCTTGGAGCCACTTCGCTCTGGCAAAGCGCCAGGGGCAATTATGTTATCATTTTCCGCACCGCCTACAGAGCGGCCGATACAGATCACATTCGCCCGCGCCGCTTGTAGAATTCGTAGCGTGCGATGATTGAATCGACATACTTCCGTGTCCCAGGAAAATCGATCTTTTTGAGAAATGTTTGTGCCGACATGGCGTCAGCGCCATTTCCACGGCTCCATCGTTGCGCGCGGCTCGCCCCCGCGTTGTACTCGGCAAGCGCGAAGGGCATCGGGTCCGATTGCGTTTCCCAGCGTTCGAACGCGCGACGTAAATACCACGTGCCTGCCTCGAGATTTGTTTTTGGATCGAACAGCTTCTCGACGCGGAAATTGTCGATCTTGTTTTCGCGCGCCCATTCGTTGGCCGCTTTTTCGCTCACCTGCATAAGCCCACGCTCTCCGGCCGCGCCGTGTTTTTTCGGATCGAAGCGGCTTTCGCGCCAAACGATCGCTTTCACCAGCATCGGATCGAGATGATGTTCCATCGCCACCGAACGAACCAGGTCATCGTATTGTTTAAAACGGGCCGGGCTCATCCATTCGTAGAACGTGTAGATCGGATCGCCCGATCGCATGGCGAGATAACCAAAGCCCGCGGCCAGTGCGAGCAATACGCAAAGGATCAGTTTAAAGCAGAATCGTATCACCTCGCGCATCAAATCTCGTGCTCCTGTTCGCGTGAGCAATTAAATTAGCCTCTCCATTGCATGGCAAAAGCCAATTACATTCGCGTCATCATTGATCGGGCGATCCACCGGGAACTCGATTATCTGGTCCCGGAGGCATTATCGGAACGCGTCGGCGTCGGCTCGCGCGTACGCGTTCCCTTTCGCGAGAAGTCTGCGCTCGCGACTGTCGTGGCCGTTCTCGATCACAGTGAAGCGAAAGGTCTCCGACCGGTCGAAGCGGTCGTCGGCGACGCGCCCACCTTGAGCGAAGAATTGCTCGAGCTCGCCAGATGGATCAGCGCCTATTATTGCTGCCCGATCGAAGCTGTGATGCGGAGCCTGCTCCCACAAGTGATTCGACGAGCCGAAGTCGGGTGGAAGAAACAATTGTTCGTGCAACCGGCGGGTAAGATCGACATTGAAGAAGTCGAAAAACTTCGGCGGCGCGCGCCACGGCAGGCGGAACTTCTCGAGGCACTCTCGCGATTGGAAACGCCCATCCGCGCGGCCGATCTTCTGCGCCAGACATCTCTCGACAACCAAACCTTGCGCGCGCTCGTCAAACGCGGTTTGGCGGAGCTGCGCGAAGAAGCAGTTGTCCGCGATCCACATGCCGACGAGCAGTTCGTCGCAACGTCGAATCTTGTGCTCAATCCGGAGCAGCTCCTCGCGCTGAAGGAAATAACCCAAGCGCTCGATTTACCGGAGAGCGCGCGTCCGATTTTGCTGCACGGTGTGACCGGCAGCGGCAAGACGGAAATTTATTTGCAGGCAATCCGAGCTGCGCTCGAACGCGGTCGCAGCGCAATCGTGCTCGTACCTGAGATTTCGCTTACGCCACAGACGGTCGAACGTTTCAAAGGCCGCTTTGCGGAAGCCCAGGATGCGGTTGCGGTCTTGCACAGCCATTTATCGGAGGGCGAGCGCCACGATGAATGGCACAAGATTCATTCCGGCCGGGCGCGGATTGCCATCGGGCCGCGCAGCGCGGTCTTCGCACCGCTCAAAAACCTCGGGCTCATCGTTGTCGATGAAGAACACGAAAACACTTACAAACAGGAGGAAGCGCCGCGTTATCACGCGCGGGATGTCGCGGTCGTGCGCGCGAAGATCGAGAAGTGTGTGGTTATTCTTGGCAGCGCGACGCCATCGCTGGAGAGTTATCACAACGCGACAACGGGCAAATATCGCCTCGCCACGCTCACCCAGCGCATCGACGAAAAGCAGATGCCACTCATGCGCATTGTCGATCTTCGCCAGGAGCGTCGAAAAGAAAAGGCTGCTGCAATTCTGTCGGAAAAATTGCGCGCAGCCATTGCCGATCGTCTTGAGAAAAGCGAACAAACAATCTTGTTTTTGAATCGGCGCGGCTTTTCCACTTCGCTGCTTTGCAGCAATTGCGGCGAAGCGCGCGATTGCCCGAATTGCAGTGTGGCGCTCACCTTTCACCGACATATGGCGCGGCTGAGTTGCCATTTGTGCGGGCATACCGCGGCTGTGCCAAAGAAATGTCCGGCTTGCGGCAAGGACGCGCTGATTTACGCCGGTTTCGGCACCGAGAAAGTCGAGTCGACCGTGTCGCATATTTTTCCCAAGGCGACGGTGCGCCGCATGGACGCCGACTCCATGACGCGCAAAGAAGCGTATCGGGAAACTTTGAGAAGTTTTCGTACTGGCAAGATCGACATCCTCGTCGGGACACAAATGATCGCGAAGGGCCTGCACTTTCCGAACGTGACGCTCGTCGGAATTATTAACGCCGATCTATCGCTGCATCTGCCCGATTTTCGAGCGGGTGAGCGAACGTTTCAACTTCTCACGCAAGTGGCCGGACGCGCCGGACGGGGTGAGACATCCGGAGAAGTTTTTGTGCAGACGTATACGCCATTCAGTCCGTCGATTCAGTTTGCGCGGCATCACGATTTCACCGGTTATTTCCAGCAGGAGCTCGAGTTTCGTGAGCGCTGCGATTTTCCGCCGTTTAAGCACGCCATTTTAATCACGGTGCGCTCCGCGCACGAAGGCCGGGCAAAGTTGTCAGCCGAAACTTTGGTCCGCCGATTGAAGGAATCTCTTGGATCCGAATTCATCCTCGGCGATGCCACTCCCGCTCCGTTGGAAAAATTACAGGGACAGTTTCGGTTCCACATTTTGATCCGCGGCGAAGCGATCATGCGGTTGAGCCGACTTGTCCGCGAAACGCTCGACAAACTGCCGTTTCCGGAAGATGTGACGGTTGCGGTGGATGTCGATCCTTATCAGCTGCTCTAGACCACCGTGAGCCTGGCGATTAAGGCTTTAGCGTTTGATCATTTTCGGAACAGTCGCCTTAGCAAGACTGGTGAATGCAGCCACCGCGCTGTTCGCAGCCGAATCGCTCAGCCGCAAGAGACCGATATCCAATCCGAGCTTTTTTCCCTGTAGCCGGATCGCCTTTAATTTCAGACTTTCTCTTCCTCGTAATGCGATCTTCGGCATCAACGTTGCCGCTTGCAAAGGCGCGAGCGAGCGAAGCAATGTTTCAATCGCGTTGATCTCGGCCACCATGTGGGGACGGACCTGGTGTCTTCGACAAATTTCATCCGTCATCCTGCGCATCACGAAAGTATCCGGCAATTGGAGGAGGCGTTGCCGGTGCAATTGCGAAAAATGAACAACCCGCCGCTTCGACCACGGGTGGTTCTCGGCCACAATTAAGGCAAATTCATCCGTGCAAAGGCGCTCGTAGCGCAAATTCGGCGAGTGGCGGGTGAGAAAGCCAAGACCGACGTCCATGCGGCCCTCTTCCAACGCCGTCTCGATCTCAGTGGATGAGATTTCTTCGACGATAATGCTGATCGCA
>QHMQ01000029.1 GCA_003217835.1 Verrucomicrobiota bacterium | reverse complement strand
AGCCACGATAACTTTTTCTTGTTCACGCCGATGCTTCACGAGATCGCAGCGAGCGACCTCGAGATCACAAATATCGTAAACCCCCTCCGGAAGCTGCTCCGTAAAGTTGAGGTATCGGTGGGTGACGTCAACCAGATCGATCTGCCAAACAAGCGGGTCCTGATTTCGCGCGGTTACCGCAACGACTCAAAACAAATCGACTATGATCATCTGGTCATCGCACTGGGATCGATCACCAACTTTTACGACATTCCGGGTCTCGCCGGCCTGGCCGTAGCAATGAAATCGCTTCGTGATGCCATTCAGTTGCGCGCTCAAATCATCCGACACTTGGAAGAGGCAAATTCGGAATGCAATCTCGCCGACCGGCAATCGTTACTTACCTTCGTAGTGGCTGGCGGCGGCTTCGCCGGTGTGGAAACGGTGGCGGCGTTAAACGACTTTGTGCGGGAAGCGCTGCCGTTCTATCCCAATCTGTCTAAAGATATGTTGCGGGTCATGCTGGTCCATTCTGGTCCGGAGATCCTGCCGGAACTGGGTGAAAGCCTGGGAAGATACGCCGAGAAGGTGCTCGCGCGACGCGGTGTAGAAATTCGCCTTAAAAACCGGGTTAAGAGCGTGACGGAGAGCAAGGTTTTTTTAGCCGATGGTGTCTCAATTCCATCGCGCACCTTGGTCTGGACTGCCGGAACCGTGCCGAGTCCCATCATCTCTTCGCTCCCCTGTGCAAAGGAACGAGGCCGATTACTCGTAAACCAATTCTTGGGAGTTCCCGATTGGCCTGATGTCTGGGCCGTGGGTGACTGTGCGTTTGTGCCCGATATCAGAAATCCGGGTCAGTCTCATCCACCAACCGCGCAACATGCCATACGCGAGGGCAGGGTTGTGGCGCAGAATATCGCGGCTGCACTCTTAGGTCGTCCTCTAAGATCATTTTCGTTCAAGACCATCGGGTTGCTGGCCTCAATCGGTCGTCGGATGGGTGTGGCGCGGATCTTTGGTTTCAATTTCTCGGGCTTCTTCGCCTGGTGGATGTGGCGGACGGTTTACCTAAGTAAATTGCCCGGCTTGGACAAGAAGGTCCGTGTCGCGTTTGACTGGACACTGGACCTTCTTTTCCCCAAGGACGTTTGCGCAGTGTACGACGTCGATCAACGTCACGATTTCCATCGCCTGGAACCGATAAACGATGCAGTCGGGAGTAATGGCGATTACCAACTGAGTGCGCGCCAGCCAGTGCACTCAAACATGGAAAATGGCCTAACCGGGATCGACCCCATAGGAACGAAGCGAGATGTCATTTGTTGAGGATTGCACTGATCCGATGGGATGCCGAGAATCTAGCGCTCAACCGCTTGGAAAATTCACGCCGGTTAGGAAAGAAAACCAGTCAGCGGACTGGTCGCAGCGGCCGCGGCCAATTTTTCGGCCAACCCGATTTCGCGAGCTTCTCGTCCTGCTTCGATAGCTTTCTTAAATGCCTTAGCCATACGAACGGGATCGGAAGCAATTGCGATCGCAGTATTAACAAGTACCGCGTCGGCGCCCATCTCCATCGCTTCGGCTGCTTGACTTGGCGCGCCGAGTCCGGCGTCGACAACCACCGGCACCGTCGCCTGTTCGATGATGATCTCGATCTGCGGACGTGTTTCGATTCCGCGGTTACTCCCGATTGGCGAACCGAGCGGCATCACCGTAGCGGTGCCCACGTCTTGCAATCGCTTCGCCAGCACCGGATCAGCATTGATGTAGGGAAGAACTGTGAATCCCTCCTTCACGAGAATTTCGGCGGCGGCCAGCGTCTCAACCGGATCGGGAAGCAGGTAACGCGGATCTGGATGGATCTCGAGCTTGATCCAGGTCGGCAAGCCTGCGCTTGCGGCCAGCCGCGCGAGGCGCACCGCCTCGGTCGCATTGCGTGCCCCACTCGTGTTCGGCAAAAGAAGAAAACGTTTCGGATCGATGAAATCGAGAATGTTCGCAAACGGGTCGCCTTTGCCGGAAAGATCGACGCGGCGCAAAGCGACCGTCACCAGCTCGGTCCCGCTCGCAATCAGCGCGTCGCGCATCAACTCGTTGGAGGCAAATTTCCCCGTGCCGACGATCAATCGCGACGTGAATTCGCGATCGGCGATCTTCAGTTTGGAAGGCTTGTCCGCCATTGGGAAAACATAAACGAATTTATCGGCACTCGCGAATTCGTAACACGGACATCCCGCCATGGCACGAATGGTTGTAGCCGCGATCGCTGATCGCGGTCGGGCGTCAACGACGCCGGCTACAGTTTCCGCTGTACGAATTGAACGACTTCGGTCAGTTTCCTTTCGTGACTCGATTCCATCTCTGCCGCGAAGATTGTCTGAAGGGACTGGCTAAACTCCCGGATGAACATGTCGATCTTGTCGTGACGTCGCCGCCATACAATCTCGGCGTTCGTTACGGTAAATTTTACGACCGACAAGATCGACAATCGTACTTGAATTGGTGTGGAGGATGGGCCTCACAAGTGCAAAGAATCCTGAAGCCGAGTGGCTCATTTTTTCTCAACATCGGATCTGCGCCATCGAACCCGATGTTGCCCCACGAAATCGTAATCGAATTGCGCGATCTCCTTGTCTTGCAGAACACAATTCACTGGATCAAATCGATTACGATTGAAGATCGTGATGGTGATGTCCGCTCGTGCGGACATTTCAAACCCATCAGCTCGAAGCGATTTCTAAACGACTGTCACGAATACATTTTTCATTTCACGAAGACCGGTCAGGTCGAAATTGACCGGCTCGCGCTTGGAGTTCCGTATCAGGACAAAAGCAATATTTCTCGCTGGTCGCATACGCGCGGAAGCGACCTGCGATGCAGAGGAAATACGTGGTTCATTCCTTACGAAACGATTCAAAGCCGTGCGAAGGAGCGACCGCATCCGGCAACGTTTCCGGTGCAGTTAGCCGAATGGTGCATCAAATTGCACGGAGTATCGCGCGTACAGACGATGCTCGATCCATTTCTTGGGATCGGAAATTCAGCCGTCGCTGCGCAGCGCAGTGGCGTGAAAAAATTTGTCGGCTTCGAAATCGACAAGACCTATCTGGCCGAAGCGAAGCGCCGCCTTGCTTTATAGGAGAAGCAGTCTGCTTCCCACAGGACGCCAATGGCGTCCCCTACAGCAGCGTTCCGTCTTTCGATGGCGGCTTGGGTGAGAATTTATCGAGCGATTTCACCAAATTCCCCGGCAACGGCCGAACCCGATCGAAAATCCGGGCGGCAAGCGGTTTGGCCGTCGTGTATCCGGCGGCGAACATTTCCAAGCGCGCATCGAGATTGTCGATGTAATGGAGCGCCATCGCTTCGGGCGTTTTCGGGCTGACTGGCGAACCGAATTGAGGCTCGCCATGATGTGCGCCAATTAAGTGAAGCAGATGCAGACGAACGTCCTCCGAAGCGGGAACGAGGTCCTTCCAAGCCGTCGAATTTTCCGAGAGAATTTTTCGCCAGAGCGAATTGACCAGCTCGAGGCCGATGGAGATGTGACCCATGAGCTCGCCGCGTTCATCGTAGCTCATGTTAAAACCATTTTCAGGCATCTGGTTTTCCCAGAGCTTTCCGCAATCGTGGAAGAGAATGCCGGCCAGCAAAAGATCGAGATTCAGTTCCGGATACAACGGCACGATTTCTTTCGCCACGCGCATCATCTGCGCCGTGTGCTCGACGAGTCCGCCGCGGCGGGCGTGATGATAGTTGCGCGCGGCGGCAGTGCGACGAAAACGATCGCCCCACTCTTTTAGAAACGCGTCGCACAACGCACGCAAACGAGGATCGGCAATTGTCTGGATCGTTTGCGCAATAAATTCCCAGTCTGCGCCCTGTTTCGCGCGCAAATCCGCCGGACCCTGCAGCAGTTCGTTTTTCTCCTGATCGGTGAGCGGACGCACAGTCCATTTGCGTGCTTCGAGCCCGTATTGCGAATGTCGATGAAAATCGCCGGACAGCTCCATGAAATTCTCTGTCGTCAGCGCGCTGCACGCCTTGTAAGCAGGATGATCGCTCCAGACACGCAGCGTCATGCGATCGCATGCGTCGGCAAGAACAAGTTCGCAGTATGGCTGTTGTTCGCGTGTCAGTTTTGGCGCAGCACTTTCCACTTGGACATGCACGCGCGCCGGCACCGCGCCGTTTTGTGCGGCTTTCCGGATTTCTGTAAGCGTCATTAAATCCATGCGGCGGAGGATACAACTACCACGAGCCAAGGATGAGGCAGCGTGCGAACCGTTACATGATTTGGGGCGCGGATTACTTCACCGCTTCAATCACGCCACAGGCGAACCTCGCACCCGAGTTGCCTGCCGGATCGGTTTTCAAGTCGTCCTCTTTTTCATGCACGACTACAGATTTTCCAATGATCGAATTTGGACCGCTCAGATCGAGTTTCCCTTTCCATTTGAGGTGCCCCTTGCCGGAAGCATCAGCTTCAATATTGCCGAAATCGCCGACGTGACGCTCCGTCCCCGTCGGCCCGTCGTGGTGTTGATGCGTCGGATTGAAATGCGCGCCTGCCGACATCGCATCCGGCGCCGAGCAATCGCCTTTCTCGTGTATGTGGATACCGTGCTTGCCCGGTTTGAGGTTTTGGACGTCGGCAACGACGCGCACTTCGTCGCCAGTCTTTGTGAACGTGACCGTGCCAGCAACCTGGCTCCCTGATTTCGGCTCCAAAGTCGCGGTCGCCTTCGTGACATCTTGCGCGTGCGCGAAAGCTGTCAGAGCGCACAGCGTGCTCAGAAAAATAACTATTGTTTTCATGGCGAAACGTTACGGCGCTTCTGGACAAGATGAAACTATGAATCGAGCAGCCGTTGCTCGATTCCCGAGTAAGCATCGACGCGTCGGTCGCGCAAAAATGGCCAATGCGTCCGATGTTCGTTCACGCGATCCCATTCCACGTCGGCAATCACGATCTCTTCTCGATCTACCGAACCTTTGGCAATGATTTCGCCAGTCGGCGCCGCAACAAAGCTTTGTCCCCAAAACTCGATTCCGTCGCCGCCCGAAGGCGCTTCGTGGCCGACGCGATTCGCGGCTGCGACATAACAACCATTCGCAATGGCGTGGCTGCGCTGGATCGTCTCCCAGGCAGAATATTGGGCATAAAATAAAATCTCCGCACCGCGCAGGGCGGTAAGTCGCGCCGCTTCCGGATACCATTGGTCCCAACAGACGCAGACGCCTATCTTTCCCTGTGCCGTTGGCCACGCCTGAAATCCAAGATCGCCTGGCGTAAAGTAAAATTTCTCGTGATAAAGAGGATCATCTGGAATGTGCATCTTGCGATACTTTCCGAGCAACTCTCCGTCGCCGTTGATGATTACCGCGGTGTTGTGATATACGCCCGCGCTGCGTTTCTCGAAGAGCGACGCGATGATTACGATGCCATTCTCCCGCGCGACATTTCCCAACGCCGATGTGGATCTTCCGGGAATTTCTTCGGCCAGTTCGAAGCTTTTATGATCTTCGCTCTGGCAGAAATATTGTGACCGGAAAAGTTCCGGCAAACAAATGATCTGCGCACCCTGCTTGGCGGCATCGCGGATGAAAGCGACTGCCCGCGAGAAATTCTCCTCAGGCTTCGCGCCGCATCGCATCTGGATGAGCGCAACGCGAGATGTGCGATCCGACATTGTGCTACTTGATCGAATCAGCCGGGACAATCTTGATGCTTTCGATCACCACGCGCTTCGTCGGTTTGCTGTTCTCGCCCTTGCTGCTTCTTGTCACAGGCGTGTCACCGATTTTTTCCAGCACGTCATCGCCTTTGATCAACCTACCAAATATCGTGTATTGATGGTCCAGCCGCGGCACGCTCGCGAGACAGATGAAGAATTGCGATCCGGCTGAATCCGGATCGGAACTGCGCGCCATGGAGATGACGCCGTGCTCGTGGGAGCGGTCATTGAATTCCGCTTTGATTTTGTAACCCGGTCCGCCTTCTCCATAGCTGCTTTCTTTGCCGAGATCTTTCGAGTTTGGATCGCCGCCCTGGATCATGAACCCCTTGACGATGCGATGGAAAATTGTGCCGTCGTAAAAACCAGAACGCGCCAGTTTTTTGAAGTTCTCGATCGTATTGGGAGCAGCGTCGTTCCAGAACTGCACGACCATATCCCCTTCACTCGTTTTGATGACTGCGACTTCGTTGGATGCATTCATTGGAGGATTTTCCTTGTTTTCTTCAGCGGCAAAAAGCGCTGATCTCAGCAACAGCACAACCGCTAAGATCGACAACTTCATTCTGACAAGTGCCACGAAGCGGAGGTGCTGTCACGGCGAACTGTAGAGGCAGGCGTGGCGCCTGCTGAGTAAGATGCAGCCGGCATGGCTGCCGCTACAGCGTCTTGACGTGGTACTCCTGTAAACTGCGCACGTGCAATTTGCGCTTTTGCAACGAGCGGATTCCGTTCGCACTGGCCAGGGCGGCCCGCACCGTCGTCATGATCGGGATCCGCTGGGCGAGAGAGGCATTGCGGATGCGAACTTCGTCCTCGCGCGGAATTTTGCCGCTTGGCGTGTTGATGATGAATTTGATATCGCCATTCTTTACCCGATCGAGAACGTTCGGGCGGCCTTCCCGCAGCTTGAAAACTTTCGTGACTGGGATTTTCGCTGCCGCCAACACACCAAATGTGCCGGCGGTGGCGATGATTCCGAACCCGAGCCTCACAAATTCACGCACGACTGGGACAACAGCCTGCTTATCGCTGTCCTTTACGCTGACGAAAACGTTTCCGCCGGTGGGCAAGGGCGGCGGGGCGGCCATCTGCGATTTAGCATAGGCGAGCCCAAGATCGACATCCATTCCCATGACTTCGCCGGTCGATTTCATCTCGGGGCCGAGCGAAATATCTACGCCTTCATAACGTAGAAACGGGAAGACTGCTTCTTTAACCGAATAATGCTTCGGCACGATTTCCGTGGTGAATCCGAGCTCAGGCAAGGATTTTCCGGCCATCACTTTCGCGGCCAGCTTGGCCAGTGGGACTCCGATTGCCTTGCTCACGAACGGAATGGTGCGCGATGCGCGCGGGTTCACTTCAAGGACATAGACATCTTCGCCTTTCACCGCGAATTGCACATTCATCAAACCCCGCACGTTCAACTCCCGGGCCATTGCTTTCGTCGCCGCAGAAATTTCATCGAGAACTTTTTGCGGCAACGAGAACGTCGGAATCACACAAGCGCTATCGCCGCTATGAATACCAGCTTCTTCGATGTGCTCCATGATCGCGCCGATCACCGTGACCTTGCCATCAGAAATACAGTCCACATCCACTTCGATTGCGTCTTCTAGAAAACGATCAACGAGCACTGGCCGGTTCGGTGTCACTTCGATTGCACTCGCCATGTAACGGCGAAGATCTTCCTCGTTGTAGACAAGCTCCATGGCGCGTCCTCCGAGCACGAAGGATGGTCGAACGAGCACCGGGTACCCGGTCTTGTTTGCAATCGCGGCCGCTTCGTCGGTCGTCACGGCTGAGCCGCTGGGGGTCTGGCGCAAGCCGAGTTTGTCGAGCATGGCCGCGAATAATTGCCGATCTTCTGCG
>QHMQ01000028.1 GCA_003217835.1 Verrucomicrobiota bacterium | reverse complement strand
CACCAGCTCGATTGATTCGGCGACAACATCGACACTCTCCGCGCCGCTCACGGTGATGCCGTATTCCGTCTCGAGCCCGAAGACGCGTTTCATTCCTTTTCTGCCAAGAATTAGATCACCCCGGATGTCGTGCGGGATCGCGCATCGGAGATCGGCCTCACGGGGGCAATCTTGACCACATTTTCCGGATCATAATCGATAAGCTTGAGCCAGTCCTCGGTGATGTCGGTCGTCGGGAAGATGTCGTTCTCGACATACTCGGCATTGAACGCCAGTTGTAAATCTGTTTCCCGAATCCCTTCCTCCTGCTGGGTGGCGATGGCCCGTTTAATTGCCATTGCTTTCCCGCGCTCGACGATCGAGGCAATTATTGCGCCACTGATAAGATCGCCCCGGTAAAGCGTTTCCTTGCGTCCGCTGCGCAAGGTCACTTCAAGAAACTTGTTTTCATCACGACGTGTAAATTGCCAGTCAACAAACCGTTCGATCAAGCGCTCGATCGAGGCACTGATTCCATCAGTTTCCTTCGCGAGGACGCCATCGTAAGGCAGGTCGTCGGTGAGATAAATCCGGTAGATTTCTCGCGCGCCCTGCTTGTCCGGACGATTGACTTTAATTTTCCGATCGATCCGGCCAGGACGCAGAATGGCAGGGTCAATCAGGTCGGCGCGATTGGAAGCGAGGATAATCACAACGTCGTTGAGCGAATCGATCCCGTCCATTTCCGAGCAAAACATCGGTACCAGTGTTGAAAGAATGTTCGAATAACGCGATGCGCGGCGTGTGCCGAGAATCGACTCGGCCTCGTCAATAAAGAGGAATGGCATGAAGCCTTCGACCCGTTTCTCGCGGGCGGTAGAGAAAATATCGCGCACCATTCTTTCCGATTCGCCGACCCACATGTTTAAAATTTCCGGACCTTTGACGTGCATGAAATACTCCTGCATTCCTACGCCTGTTTTCTCCCGAAGCTGCTTCGTCAAATTGTAGGCGGTTGCTTTTCCAATCAGCGTTTTCCCACAACCGGGCGGACCGTAGAGCAGAAAACCTTTTGGCGTGGCGTGCTGAAATTTCTTGAAAAGATCGACATGCAAAAGTGGAAGCTCGATTGCGTCCTTGATCGCCTGGAGCGCCGCTTCCTGTCCACCAACCTTTTCCCACGGCAGCTCGGGGACGTCGTCGAGATAATGCTCGTGCGATTTTGTGCTGGAGAGCATTTCCAGCGCCATTCTGTAGTTTGAATCGACACGGACTTCGTCGCCTGATTTCAGGGTTGACTGCGCTAGATCGGCCGAGCGCTGCAGCACCATTGATTGCAATCCGTGCTCCGAGCCGACACGCAATCGATCGCTGCCCAAAATTTCCGTGATTTTTGTCACCGGGCCGGCCGTTTCAAACCCGAGATCACCGACAATCACGTAGGCTTCATTGACGAGCACGCGCGTTCCCTTTTTGAGTTTTGCGAGCGCGATGCGCGGATCAACGTTGCAATAATAATCGGCCCCTCCGACGACGATGTGCGCTGTATCTTTCGAAGTGGCCCCCAGAAACGTGCCGATACGGTTAGCAGGTGAGGTCACCTTTTTGACGACTTCCTCGAGCTTTTCGATTACCCGGCGCGCTTCGAGCATCGTCTCTTCGCGATCGGAAATTTCCGGACGTAAATCGAGCAGTTCGCGCCGAACTGGATCGCCCGGCGGCAACGACGCAACCACACGATCAAACGCATCGAGGAGATTGCGTGGATCTGAGTCCCCTTCTCTGCCCTGAAATCCTTCGCTGCGCTCGTCGCTCATTATGGTTTGGGTCAATCCGCCGAACCGAGTGTGATTATAGCTGTATCGCTTTCGTTGCGCAATCTTCGACGCCGCTCGTGCACAGAATGTTCAACCAAGATGCCGATCTTAAGTCGCGAAAAGATTCAGGAGGCGGCTCCTTCGGACATACATTAATGCACATCGAGCGACGAAGCACTCGATCCACCCGGAATGCGGTCTGTCTGCGAGAACACCATGAAAAGTTGCGACTGGAGAGGGCCGCCTTTACACTCTGATTTTTCGGGGAGCCTTAGCTCAATTGGTTAGAGCGCCGCCCTGTCACGGCGGAGGTTGCGGGTTCGAGCCCCGTAGGCTCCGGATTTGTTTTTCCCGTTATATTCTCAGTGCGAAAATCGCCACAATTGATCGCCCGCTCCGAAGCGGACACTTTATCCAAAAGGCACACATCCACTTCCGAGATGATGCACGTTAAGGATGATAATGGGAAACGGCACTACGGTTTTAAACAGATACGACCCTGCCGATCAAACGTTGGCGGCGATGAAGGAAATGGAGTTGTATTGTGCGTCACATCCGCGGAGTCCGGCCGCGGTGCGTCGTCCCCGGTTGTCGATTCGCGGCCGCACGTTTGTCGCTTTGCTGGGTCCGGCAATCGAAGAGGGCATTGCTGGCTTCGGCGATAGCGTCCAGGCCGCCTTACGCGCCTTCGACGCGCAATACTCGCGCTCGCTCACGCCGCCCGCTGATCGGGATTGAGCTGAGTTAGCTCAGCTGCTGCTTCCCGACGCAATCGCTGCATCCAACGACCACTTTTTCCCGGCGCCGACAATGAGCAGAAAAAGGAGACCAAGCTACATCGAAAAATCAGTGCGCGCTTCGTGCATCATGCTCCAGAAACCATAACGGGCAGCTTTTGAAGCGACAAACCGCAGAAACCGTGGCCGAGAAGGACCGGAATTTTTGTTGAAAGAATCGCGACGCTGATATCGATGAGTAACACAACGGCTGCGAGCCGGGTTAGCAACCCAATTATCAGCAGAGCGCCACAAACAATTTCGAACCCGCCGACAAACGGCCCCATGAATTCCGGCGCGGGAATACCGATTTTAGCAAAACGCCCTGCTGCAAGCTCAGCCGGATACAGAAACTTCTGAATACCTTCGGAAACGAAGACGCTGCCGACCAGAAGCCGCACGAGAACAGTCGAGGCAGGTGCAGCGTCGATAATAGCCGACGGATCATTTTCTATATCTTCGGTGTGAACTGCGCGAGATCGTAGATGCCAAATCGCTTCTCGATCGAAGCCACCTTGTCCACCATCTTTTCAAAACCGTCATCGCCAAAGAGCTCGTCTTCCTTCTTCTCAAAATCCTCGCCGAGAGAATCGAACTCGTGCGGCGAAACGATTTTGCGGAACGCGGGAAAGAGGACGGTGTCCTCGCGCGCCTCGTGCGGATTGTACATACGGATAAATTGCTGCATGGAATTTACGAGCTGCGTCCGCTCGGATTCGTTCTTAAGCGACTGCAGTTTCGCGAACCGCATAGTGATGTCTGTGACGCGCCGCCCAGCCTGATGTTGCTCGCGCAGCACTTTGACCAAGTCCACGAGTTGATTGGCCTTCTCGAAGCGCGGGAAAAGAAAATCCTCCTCGAGCTTCTCGTGGTAATCTTCCACAAAACTGCGAATGATTCCTGCGGCCTCGACCAGTGCTTCGGGCGGAAAATCCTGCTTCGCGTCGATGCGGCGCAATACTTCGCCGTAAATTAAAAGAACCCGTTTCAATACGCCGTGCTCCCGCATCAAATCTTCCGGCGGGCCAACTTCTGCCTCCTTCTCGTCACTCTTCTTCTCCGCTTCCGCGCCGTGCAGGAGCCCGACACCTGTGAGTGCAGCTGCACTAAAGGTGATGCCGCTCTTGAGAAAAACTCTGCGATGAAAAGGCCGTTCGTCTCGATCTCGATCTTGCACGTTTCGGTCAGGTTTCATCGCAAATGACAATCGCACCTCATTTCTGCGACGAGTGCATTGCCCGTGAAAATATCAGCGGCCCGGCAGAAATCTTGCGCCGGCCCAAGTTGCTTATCGTCGCATAATGTGGATGGCGAGAATGCGACTTTGATGACGGGCGAGTAAATAATCGATGAAATCGCCAATGATTGAATGAGGTTTGTGCCCGAGCTTCGTCACAACACGACAGATGAGCACGCCCGTGCGGCCGTGCCACTCGAGATTAATCACGCCGTGCGCGTCGCCTGCACTATGAATTTTCGCCCAGCCGTGCGGACGCCCAGGTCTCTGATGTTCGGTTGGTACAAGTTTGAATTTCCGTTCCAGCTGTGGATCGCTCATGATCTTGTTGCGGAGCGATCCACGCCCACTCGTGATTACTTGAATCACTGTCTGCATTTGCCTCGTTAGGTTCAACCGCTAGGCGCTTTTTGCAATCCAAGAATGGCATCGACACCGCGCTCGGCCTCCGGAGACAGCACAGGGGGGTGTCCCTACTCTTTGCCAGCTTCCTCAAGCGAACGAAACATGATGTAAACATCGATGTATCCTTTTTCCGGATGCCGAAAAGCGCCTGGCAAGGTACCGAGGATCTCGAAACCAAGTTGTTTCCACAGGCGAATGGCTGCTTCATTTGTCGAAACAACAAAGTTGAATTGCATCGCCCGAAAGCCAAGCCGCCGCGCTTCGCTTAGGCAGTGGTTACCCATCTTTCGCCCAACCCCGAGTCCGCGCGCCCCTGGTGCGACCATGAAAGCGGCATTCGCGACGTGCGAACCTCCACCAGATTGGTTTGTCTTTAGAATGTACGTGCCAACGACATGTCGCTCTTGTTCAGCAACGTACGTGTGCGTGCCCGGCCGAAACCAGTACGCCAGCGCGTCCGCGCGCGACATTTTTGGATCGAACGCGTAGGTGTCGCCCGGTGTGATTACAGTATGAAAAATATTCCAGATCGCTTCGCGATCACGTTCAGTTGCGGGGCGAATGTTCAGCACCAGGGTAAGACCTAACGAATGAAGATCGATGTCAGGAAGCCAGTGCGAACCAGGCGGCGATAGTCGCGAGTTTCTACTCGGCGCGCCATGGCCCGTGCCGGATCGGCCAGCAAGACCGCGGCCGCCCACCCAGAGTTTACCCGAAAACCAAGGGCCGCCTGATTTATTTTTGATTTCAATCGGCAGCGCGTCGTATTCGCTTAGTCCTTCAAAAAATAAACATCCGGTTTGTCGCGCACTCCGGCCTTCTGCATTGCTTGACGTAAATCGTCCGACGCGGTGAACGCTTTAGCCTTGTCGAGATCTTCCGCCGAAAAGAGAAGGATCACTTCGTTCGGATCGTCGGCGCTGCGTAAAAGATGTTCTTCCTTTAGCCCTGCTTTCTGCCGCGACGGCGCGTGCGCGTCATAGACCGGTTTCCATTTGGCGAAGTCAGCGACTTTGTGACGTATCAGCATGTGCATCATAACCAATCTCCTTTTGTTGCTTGTTTATCGCTGCAACCGAACGAGTCAATGCCGTTTAAAGTACTGCACTGCTCTTTCGTGTTTCTTCGCTGCAGCTTTCGTTTTGAACGTTCCTAAATTTCTTCGCTTTCCAGTCTTGGGATTCTTCTTTCGCGAATACAAACGATAACCGCCGGATTTAAGTTTTCTGATCATGTGGATTCGCCAGTCCCGCGTTGAACGCAGACGCAGATTTTGCCATCGCGTGTCTCCACCTTGAAGCTTTTCAAATCTACTTTAGCCGGTCCCTGGGTGACCTTTCCGGTGCGAACGTCGAAACACGAGTTATGCCAGGGGCATTGCACGTCGAATCCCTGAAAACCGCCTTCGGAGAGCGGGCCGTAACGGTGCGTACAAAACTCCTGGAACGCATAAAAGTTTTTGTCGATCTTCGCAATCGTTATCACCTGCCCGTCTATTTCAACACGCAAGGTTTCTCGCTCGCCCAGGCGGTCGGCTTCCGGGATCGGCACGAAAGCAAGATCTCCGTCGTTTGCGACATTCGTCGCGGAGAGGTGAAGCGTGCTTTCTGGCGTCGGCGTGCGCCGTTTATGCCGGCCAACGCTGATGCCGTCGTCGTAAACGAGACGGCCTCCCAAATAACCGGATACAGAGAGAAGCGCGACCCCAACGAGCGACAAGATCAGGGGCGCCGTCTGAATTTTTGGATCGACCAGCGACGAGGAACGGACACCCAGGTTGATTCCGTAGAGCGCAACCACAATCAGATTCAAAGTCAGATGCGCTGTTGCGGTGGGTTTGGCGGGATGATCGCTGCGAATATCCGTATAATCGACAAAGCCGGGGACCGCGGCGATGAGGGCGGTGATAACTCCGAGGAGCATCGCATAAAAAGAATCGCGGACCAGATCCGGCACCGATGGAAACGCGAGACTCGCCAGATCGAGCAAGAGGCTCAAGAGGAAGAGCCCGATCGGAAAGTGGACCAGCATCGGATGGAGCGGATGTCGCAGCGGTTTACCTTCGAGAAAATCCTTCAACATGGCTTGCCTCTATTCCGGCGGAAGATTCGCGCCAGCGGCTTCGGCGATCTTCCGCCATTTCGCTTTCGACATTCGTGCGACGCTGATGCCGTAGGTGTACACCATCCGCCCACCCAGATA
>QHMQ01000027.1:560-8774 GCA_003217835.1 Verrucomicrobiota bacterium | reverse complement strand
TCTTCCAGGGACCGCCTGATGAAAACAATCAGCGCCGTAACCCGAAGGGAGTCCAGCCGATCCAAAGTGAAGGCTCCGGTTTCATCGTTCGGCCGGACGGTTATATCTTTACGAACTTTCACGTGGTCGAGGGCGCTGACAAAATCGACGTGAAATTGAGAGATGGCCGAGAATTCCCAGCCAGAGTCGTGGGCACTGATGAGAAGACTGATATCGCCGTAATTAAAATCGACGCGAAAGATTTGCCGATCGTTCAGCTCGGGGACAGCGACAGCGTACGGGTAGGCCAATTTGCCTTCGCGATCGGAGCGCCGTTCAAGCTCGACTACACGTTTACCTATGGCGTGGTGAGCGGCAAGGGCCGGAACAAATTGCTCGCCACCGGCGGCTATTCCATCTCCGATTATTTGCAGACCGACGCGTCGATTAATCCAGGCAACAGCGGCGGACCACTCTGCGACATCGATGGCAAGGTGATCGGCATGAACACGCTCATCAACGGAATGAACCGTGGACTGGGTTTTGCTATCCCGGCCAACATGGCCAAAGAGATCGGCGCCGAGCTTATCGCTGGCCACAAAATCCTGCGGCCCTGGCTTGGCATCCGCATCGAGACGCTCGGCGACGATCCCTCAATCCGCGATTTGCTCAAAGGCGCCGACAAGGGCGTGGTCGTGCGCACAGTTGAAGCCGACGCGCCTGCTTACAAAAGCAATTTGCGGCCCTTCGATGTGATTACGCAAGTTGATGGGACACCGGTCGAGACCGACTCACAACTCCAGCACGAGGTTTTGAAAAAGAAGATCGGCCAAAATGTCGAGCTGACCGTTTGGCGCAAAGGGCAGATGATAAAAGTACCCGTAAGGACGGGTGAATTACCTAACGAGATTGCTCGGGCTTCAAATGAGCCAATCCAGCCTGTCCAACCGAAACAAGAAGATGCCGGTAAATTTGGACTACAGGTGCAGGAAATAACCAAAGAAGTTGCTGAACGCCTTCACCTCAGTGTTCAGCAGGGTGTCATCGTCACCGATGTCGCGGACAACAGCCTCGCCGCCCAGCAGGACGTTCAGCGCGAGGACATCATTACTGAAGTGGACGGCAAACCGATCACCAACGTGCAATCATTTCGCGAAGCTCTCAACAAAGCTGACCCCAGACGCGGCGTCCTATTCTATCTCGATCGAAAAGGGAACAAAACTTTTGCCGTATTAAAAGCCGGCACCAGTTAGGCGATTAGGCTCTTCGGCTGCCGACTATCACGAGAACGATTCCGCCGACCAGACAAATCCCGCCGAACACGGGGGAAAACGGAACGTGGTGCTCTTTGTCCGCACTCACTTGAAGGGGTCCGGCATCGATCACTTTTTCGCGAGTCGTGTAGGTGAACCCGCCGTAAGCAAAAGCGATGATGCCGACGACGATGAGAATGATACCGACGATGCCAGCCGGTTTCATTGATGCGAAGTTACAAGGGACGCCGGCCTTGAATCAGATTGATAATCAGCACGACAATGGCGATCACGAGCAGGATGTGAATGAATCCGCCCAAGGTGTAGGAGCTGACTAATCCAAGCAGCCAAAGCACGAGCAGGATCACAAAGATTGTCCAGAGCATAAGGGTCCTTTCAGTTGAGTCTTACTTCTGCTTCGCACCGCGCGCAAATCTTGCGCTTATCGACATCTAAAATCGTGACTTAAGATTTTCGGTAATCTTCAGCAACTCGCATAAAATACGCCATTTCATTTGTCGATCTTGTCCACAACGGCGCGCAGATTCCAGTCGTTCGCTTCAAGTTGTTGGCGCGCAGAATCGTAATCCGACCCCGACAATTCAGCGACCAGGCGGATGGCACGGTCACGCAATTTCGAATTCGACGCGTGCAGATCTATCATTACGTTGCCGCGCACTTTGCCGAGCGCCACCATTGCGCCCGTGCTGATAATGTTGAGCGCTACTTTCGTCGCCGTGCCCGCTTTCAATCTTGTCGAGCCGGTGAGAATTTCGGGTCCAACAGCGAGATTGATTACAAGATCGACAATTCCAGTTTGCAAACTCGCTGGATTGCGACCGCGCAAGCGCGCCGAGGACAAACGGCGTTCGCCCACTGGCTGTGATGCCAATCACAACATCAATGCCTTTAATGCCGCGCTCATCCATGGCCAACGCGCCGCTACCTTCCTCGTCTTCCGCACCTTCGACGGATCGATAGAGCGCAGTTACCCCGCCGGCGATCACTCCCTGCACCAGATCGGTCGGCGCGCCAAAGGTCGGCGGGATTTCGCTCGCATCGAGCACCCCAATACGTCCACTGCTGCCGGCGCCGACATAAAAGAGGCGGCCGCCATTTCGCAACGATCCGGTAACGATTTCAATGGCGCGGGCAAGATCGGCGATTGCGCCTCTGAGGGCGTCCTGCACAGATTTTTCCTCATCGACAAAGAGTTCGACTAAAGCGCGTGGACTCAGGGCTTCCAGATTCTCCGAGCGCGTATTGCGCTGTTCGGTTAGCACGGCAGCCAGAGTATCAATTTCGCTTTCGGGAAGCTTCGATTGGAAAATGACATGATCGCTCAACTCTGCCCCCAACCACGCCGCGCCAAGCTCGGGCGCTCGCTCCGCAGTCGCTACGCGAGCGTCGGGAAGATTCTTCCTCAGTCTGCGCCGAAATGCGTGCGTGTAGATCGAGTCGCGATGAAAAAGTCCGCCGAGGAGCATGACCTTCGGCGCAAGCAGATGAAGCCTGGATGCGACTGCCTCTGTATATTCGTTCAGAACCTGGGCGCCGTTTTCTACAATTTCTGTCACGCGCGCATCACCCCCGGCTGCGGCTTCAAAAACAACCGGCGCGAGCATCGCGATCTCCATTTTGTCCGCTGTCTGGGCCCAGCGAACAACTTCATCAAGATTATTCAACGAAAGTGCATGCAAGACTTTCGCAGCGAATTGCATCTCGCTGCGGTGCAAATCGTATTCACGCAAGAGGAGGCGCAGCGCCTGAATGGAAAGAAAATAACCGCCGCCTGCGTCGCCGAGGATGTGTCCCCAGCCACCGGCGTTCTCGATTTTGTCGCCCCGTCGCCCTGTAACGAAGGAGCCACTTCCAGCGTTGACCACTATTCCGTCGCCATTTCCGAGGGCAGCCGCAAGGCCAGATTCACGATCACTGCCAGTGACGATTCTGGCGTTTGGCCAGATTTCCGCGCAGAGCCGGGAAAGCGATTGTCGATCTTCGGCAGTCCCGCAGCCGGCAAGAAAGATTCCGGCACGATCGATCTCGCTCGGAAGCTCGCCGAAGATCGCTCTCAGGCGATCTGGTCTTTCCAACCGGAAGTTTGAGGGAGGCAGTCTTCCTTGATCGAGAATGCGCAGTTGTGAGCCGGGGTCGGCGTCCCCGGTTCCGGTTCGCTCGACCAAAACCCAGGCAGTTTTAGTGCCGCCGCCTTCCACGCCCAGGATTTTCTCGCTCCGCTCCATTGCCGAGGATTCGACCGACTTATATCATCCCACATGACTGCGGAAGAAACGCAAGCGCCAAAACGTGCCGCACAATTGCGTCGCAAAATCGAAGAGCACAACCGCCGCTACTACCAGGAGGCTGCGCCCATAATCAGCGATCGCGAGTACGATCGGCTCTATCAGGAGCTTCTCGATCTTGAAACGCAGTTTCCGCGGCTCGTGTCACCCGATTCCCCGACGCAGCGCGTTGGAGGTAAGCCGCTCGAGGCCTTTGCGCAAATCGCGCATCGAGTCCCGATGCTGAGCCTGGATAACACTTACTCCGAAAAAGAAGTCGCGAGTTTTTATGCGCGGATCACGCGCCTTTTACCGAACCAAAGGATCCCGGTTGTGATAGAGCCGAAAGTAGACGGCGTCGCCGTTTCATTGCTTTATGAAAACGGGCGGCTTCGTCATGCGGCCACGCGCGGAGATGGCGCGGTGGGCGACGATATCACGCAAAATATTAAAACCATTCGTTCCATTCCCGAGCGCTTGCGCAGCGCACCACCGAGAGTTTTCGAGGTGCGCGGGGAAGTTTTCATGGATAAGCGCGGCTTCGCGAAATTAAACGAAGAACGGAGCAAGGCGGGCTTGCCCCTATTCGCGAACCCGAGGAATGCAGCGGCGGGATCGCTCAAGCAACTCGATCCGGCGATCGTTGCCAAACGACCGCTCGGCATTGTGTTTTACGGCACGGGCGCGGTGGACGATGTCGATCTTGAGAAACATTCCGACCTGTTTCCGCTTCTTGAAAAGTTCGGCTTGCCCACGAGCGAGCGCTGGTGGCTGGCCGATTCGGTCGTGGAAATTTTGAGCGCGATCCGCGAACTAGACAAAATTCGAGCAGATTTTGCGTATCAAACCGATGGCGCGGTCGTGAAAGTAGACGCGTTCGCGCAGCGCGAGCGGCTTGGGTTCACGGCCAAATCGCCGCGCTGGGCAATCGCATACAAATACGAAGCGGAGCGCGTGGAGACGCGTTTGATCGACATCCTAGTTCAGGTCGGGCGCACCGGCGTGCTTACGCCAGTAGCGGCGCTCGAGACGGTAACGGTGAGCGGCAGCCGGGTTTCGCGTGCGACCTTGCACAATGAAGATGAAATCAAACGCAAAGACATTCGCATCGGCGACACAGTTGTGATCGAGAAAGCCGGTGAAGTGATCCCAGCGGTGATCGAGGTGGTGAAATCGAAGCGGCCCCGCAGCGCCAAGCCGTTCGATTTCTTCAAACACATTCACGGCAAATGCCCCGTCTGTGGCGGCCCGGTGCGGCGCGATCCGCAATTTGTGGCCTGGCGCTGCGAAAATATTCAGTGCCCAGCGCAAACGACGCGGCGAGTGGAATTTTTTGCGGCCCGCAGCGCCCTCGATATCGAAAGCATCGGCGGAATCGTTGCTGACAAATTAGTCGAGCGTGGCCTCGTCCGCGAACCGCTGGATTTATTTGAACTAAAGCTTGAGCAGCTCGCCAAACTGAACCTCGGCACGGAAGAAGCGCCGCGAATTTTCGGGGAGAAAAATGCGAGCAAAGCCATTCATGCGATCGAACGGGCGAAAACTTTGCCGCTTTCGCGGTGGCTTTTCGCCCTCGCAATTCCTGATGTCGGGAAAACGACGGCGATGCAGTTGGCGCGCTTCCATGAAACGATCGAGGATGTCGCGGACTCACAATTGCTGCGGGACGTTCTGACCTATCACGAAAGGAGCGACCAGAATCGCAAGCAAATCGCCAATCGTTTGATTGAGGCGGGTTTTGCTGAGAAGTCAAAAAGCAAAAGTGAAAAGGACGGGATCGTGACCGAGGTCGGACGGGTCGTCGCGAAAAGCGTTCTTGCGTTTTTTGAGTCGGAGGCCGGCAGCAGAATTCTGCGCCGAATGAAACAACTGCACATTTTTCCCAAGAGCGAAAAAATTTCGGCGAAGAAAGCGGTAAAACTGCCACTGGCTGAGAAAGCATTTGTGCTTACCGGTGCTCTAGCTTCGATGACGCGCGAGGAAGCGACGGCAAAGATCGAAGCGCTCGGTGGCCATGTCAGCGGCAGCGTGAGCAAGAAAACTGATTACGTTCTGGCAGGCGCGGAGCCTGGCAGCAAGTTCGAGAAAGCGAAACAGCTCGGTATTCGCATTCTCACCGAGGCGGAATTTCGGAAAATGCTGGCGCGCTGACCGCGTTGCTGGATCTCAGGGAGTGCGCTGCGCCTCGGAATCGAGCTTGAGCGGAATCGCCTGATTCGTCATCGTTGGTGCAGCAATTAGCGGCGGATGCTGGCTGGCTGGATGAATCTCAGCCTGCACGTTAAACGTCAGCTTCTCGTTCGCCCGGATCACTGTGATCGGAACCGTGTCTCCAGCCGTGATGAAGAACGAAGCATCCAGCACGTCTTCCGGTTCGTGGACTTTTTTCCGCCCCACTTGCAAAAGAATGTCGCCGGACTTGATCCCGGAACTGGCCGCCGGCGTGCCGTCCATGATCTGCGTCATTTCCGCACGAGAACCTTCCGTCGGCGCGGCGGCCTCGGAAACATTAATCCCGATCCAACCATGCCTGGCTTCGCCGAAGCGGACAAAATCGCCGCGGATTTTCTCGGCCGCTTCGATTGGCACCGCATAACAAGAAGAATTGTTTTCAAGGCTGCTGACCAGGATGCCGACAACCTCGCCTTTCATGTTCAAGAGCGGTGCGCCGGCCTCTCCCCGCTGTGTAGGAAGATTGACCCGCAAGTGCGTGGTCGAAAAATAACGGCCGAGGTATTTCCGATCAAATCCTGCGACCATTCCGAAATTCGGCGTTTCCGGCAAATCCAATGGATAACCAATCGTGACGACGGGGGTTGTGACTCCCAGCTCCTCGGATTTCCCAATCGGCAGCGCAGGCGTTGCGACATCCGCCTTTAATATGGCCATGCCGCTGCGGACATCGGCCAAAACCTGGCGCGCGGGATATTGTTTGCCATTAAACTCAATACTGAAATTTCCCGCTTCACCTCCGACTGTATACGCAGTGTAAAGGGTCCCCGTTGGATCGATAAAAAATCCGGTGCCCGAAATTTCGCAGTGCTCGTCAACACCGTGAATCTTGACCACAGCCTTGGCGGCGCGCTCAAAGATCTCCTTCACCTGACGGCTGACTCCCGCGGCGGATTCTTCTTGAGCATTAACGATCGCAATCCCCGCAAGCAGACTTAGCGCGACGGCGAGCCTACGGACGGAAGCGAAATGAAACCGGAAAAGAAATTCCGGCGCGCGACTAAAATCTGAAAGTCGACTCATAACTCACAGGGACGCTATCAAGGACGTAGCGCGGCGGGGCGGCCCGGTGAGTGTGGGCGCTTTCATTCAAACTACGGAGCGGCTGCGTCCTGAAGATCCGCGTGGCAACTGGAGATGCGAGCGTCCATTCTCCTTCCGCCTTCACTGCTGTGGATAACGCTGGCTCGTTCTGGAGAGCGGCGACATTGGCGGTCCCCGGTTCCTGATAAATCTTCAACGAAATGACTGCCGCACAGACCAAGACCGCGGCGATGGCTGCAGGGTAGGAGGTGAGCGAACGAACATTCAACCGGAACATGAAGTCCTGAGCGCGTTCCAGAAGAATCCGCCAGAGCGGTTCACGGAGCAGTTCATCACGCTGCCTGCGATGGAACTCGTGCAGGAAATTTTCGAAATAACCTGGCGGGGGTTGTTCGTGCCGTTTCAGCCGAAGTAGCTTGGCAATCTCGTTGTCGTTAAATTCGTCCATTGCAGCGCGGGTTAACCAACGGGGTTTTTTCTGAATTCGTCCAGATAATTTTGCAGTTGCCGATTCGCGTAGAAGAGCCTCGAACATCTTACTGATCTCCGCGTGGGGCATCCCTTGGATATGGAACATGGTGACCACGGCTCTGTGTTCATCAGACAATTTCATCATGGCCTCGTTCAATCTTCGCTGCAGTTCAGAAAGGTCTGCTTCCCGCACCGGACTGCTCGTCGCCGTCAGTTCGAGAAACTCTTTGTCGTTTTGGATACTGGCATCGACATCGTCCAGACTAAGATGAAAACGGCGGCCGCGTTTTTTGAGAAAATTCAGTGTCATGTTGACCGCGATCGAGTGGATCCAGGTGTAAAACGAGGACTTGCCACGGAATCCGCGGATCGCTTTGTATGCTTTGGAAAAAATGTCTTGTAACAGGTCGTTGGTGTCCTCGTGGTTCGAGGTCATGTTGTAGACAAGACCGTAAAGGCGCGGCGTGTACTTGACCACGAGTTGATCGAACGCGCCGGCATCTCCCGATTGCGTGCGCGCCACCAACTGCTGATCTTCATCCGTTTTTGGCTTCTCCATCGCGTCGCGCTTAGATTTAGCACGAGCATCGAGACCGGACGATAACAAATCGGAAATCCGGCGAGCAGGCAATGCGATAGACGGATTCATCTTCTTCAATGTGGCCGCGCGAATCAATCAGCGACGATCGCGCACGGAAAGGAGCCAGAGCAGGTTACCCAACGCCGCGATGAATGCCGCCACGTAGGTCAGCGCAGCCGCATTGAGAACTTTGTTTACACCCGCAACCTCGTCGCCCGGCTGCACGATGCCCATTTGTTGGAGAATGATTTTCGCACGCCGCGAGGCGTCAAACTCGACCGGCAACGTGATCAATTGGAAGGCCAGCAAGATCAGATAGCAATAAATCCCAAGCGTAATCAGGCCAGTGATGTGAAAGAACAGTCCGCCA